>NZ_JBHMIV010000010.1:0-139450 GCF_048060475.1 Nocardiopsis sp. LOL_012
ACTTTATCAGCTGTTCCGTGTTCCCGCCAAACCCGGCGGTTCGTACGCAACACCCGAACGGAGTGGAGACTCCCGTAAGCCTTTGTGCTTTCAACGGATCGGAATCCCAGTCCGTATTCGGCGACCCCCCGACTCTACATAATCCGAAGTACTGCTCGAACCATGTGGGAACGAAGAAGCGATGTCCTTCGATAACCGGGGAACGACCGGCACGCCCGTGGAGGAAACCACGTACGTCTCGCTCGGTCTCCCCCAACTGTACCCCGGCGAGGGAGTGCTCGTGACACGTTTCCCGCGCATCCAGGGTGTCGTGTCCTACAGCGACAGGGGCACTCCAGGCACAGGGCCACGGAACCAACACCGCACACGACCATATCCGCTGGTCATGCCCCTCACCCGAGTCTTGGGGCGAACCCTAGAGCTTCTCGATCGGGGCGTACTTCACCACGAGGTCCTTCTCCCCGATGTCCGCGCCGAAGTCGATCCTCGCCTTGGTCCTGTCACCGCCGCCCTCGACCAGACACACCCGCCCCATACCGAACGAGTCGTGGTTGACCAGGTCCCCCACGCTCAGGGTCGGCACCTGCTTCTGCTTCGCCGCGCCGGCCCGGCCACGGGAGCCTCCCCCGGAGCCGAACGCCGACCGGCCGCCGATGGTCCGGCTCGGCGGCGCGGCCAGGACCGATTCGGACCGGCGCCACTCCACCAGGGACGAGGGGACCTCGTCGAGGAACCGGGACGCCGGGTTGTACGACGGAGAGCCCCAGGCGCTGCGGACGGCCGCACGGCTCACGTACAGCAGCCGCCGCGCCCGTGTCAGGCCCACATACGCCAGCCGCCGCTCCTCCTCCAGCTCCGACTTGTCGCCGAGCGTACGCATGTGCGGGAAGACCCCGTCCTCCATACCCGTCAGGAACACCACAGGGAACTCCAGCCCCTTGGCCGAGTGCAGCGTCATCAGCGTGACCACACCGCCCTCGTCGTCCTCGTCGGGGATCTGGTCGGTGTCGGCCACCAGGGAGACACGCTCCAGGAAGTCCACCAGCGTCGGCTCGCCCGGACCGGCCGACTCCGCCCCGTCCTCGTCCTCCTCGTCCACCGGTTCCCGCGCCACCAGTTCGGCGAAGGTGTACTCGAACTCCCTGGCGAGGTCGACGAACTCCTTCAGGTTCTCCACCCGGCTCTCGTCCTGGATGTCCTTGGACCCGGCCAGCTCGGACAGATACCCCGTCCTGTCCAGTACCGCCTCGACGATCTCCGCCGGCGTCCCCGTCGGCACGACCTCCGCGAGCTCGTCCAGCAGGGCGGTGAAGTTCCCGACCGCCTTCGCCGAGCGCGCCGCCAGCCCGGGGATCTCGTCGACGCGCCGCAGCGCCCGGGCGAACGACGTCCGCTCCCTGGCGGCGAAGAGCTCCACCGCCTCCTCCGCGCGCGCGCCGATCCCGCGTTTGGGCACGTTGATGATGCGCCGGAGGCTGACGGTGTCCTCCGGGTTGGCCAGGACCCTCAGGTAGGCGAGGACGTCCCGGATCTCCTTGCGCTCGTAGAAGCGCAGCCCGCCCACGATCTTGTATGGAAGGCCGGTGCGGACGAACACCTCCTCCAGCACGCGGGACTGGGCGTTGGTGCGGTAGAACACCGCCACCTCACCGGGGCGGACCGTACCGCCGTCGGTGAGCTCGTCGATCTCCCCGACGACGAACGCCGCCTCGTCGTGCTCGTTGTCGGCGACGTATCCCGTGATGGCGGCGCCCTCGCCGTTGTCCGACCACAGGTTCTTCTCCGGGCGCCCCTCGTTGCGGTCGATCACCGCGTTGGCCGCCGACAGGATGGTCTGCGTGGACCGGTAGTTCTGCTCCAGGAGGATGGTCCGCGCGTCCGGGAAGTCCCGCTCGAACTCCAGGATGTTGCGGATGGTCGCACCGCGGAAGGCGTAGATCGACTGGTCCGCGTCACCCACCACGCACAGCTCCGACGGCGGAACCGCCGGGGTGCCGCCCCCGGTGCCCTCCGCGTCGGTGCCCACCAGTTCGCGGATGAACACGTACTGCGCGTGGTTGGTGTCCTGGTACTCGTCGACCAGCACGTGCCGGAACCGGCGCCGGTAGTACTCGGCCACGTCCGGGAACATCTGGAGCAGGTTGACGGTGACCATGATCAGGTCGTCGAAGTCCATGGCGCCCGCCTCGTGCAGGCGCTGCTGGTACAGCTTGTACGCCTCGGCGAGCGTCTTCTCCTGCTCGGTCTGCGCCTGCCCCGCGAAGGTGTCGTAGTCGACGAGTTCGTTCTTGAGGTTGGACACCTGCGAGGAGAACGACTTGGGCGGGAACCGCTTGGGCTCCAGGTCCAGCTCCTTGCAGACCAACTGCATCAGGCGAGCGGAGTCGGCGGCGTCGTAGATGGTGAAGCCGCTCGGATAGCCGAGGCGGTGCCCCTCCCTCCTCAGGATGCGCACACACGCCGCGTGGAACGTCATCGTCCACAGCGTCCGGGCGGCCCGCGGACCCAGCAGTGCCTCGATGCGCTCCCTCATCTCGGCTGCGGCCTTGTTGGTGAAGGTGATCGCGAGGATCTCACCGGGGCGCGCCCCGCGCTCGGCCATGAGATGGGCGATGCGGTGGGTGAGGACACGGGTCTTGCCCGAACCGGCGCCCGCCACGATCAGGAGCGGTCCACCGCTGTGGGTGACCGCTTCGCGCTGGGGACCGTTCAGACCTTCGAGAAGCTGCTCTTGGGAGGACACGTCCCCAGGTTACGGCTCCCCCACGACAGGGGGTCCTTCCTCGCTGTGCCCGCACCCCCCACCGAAACGGCAACGAAGGACACCAGAGGACGTTCTACGCTGGACGCAGCGCCGTTCGGCCAAGGGGCCGGCACCACCACCGAAGGGGTTCCTCCGCCATGGGCACACGTGTGTTCGTCGACTGCGATCCCGGGATCGACGACGCCGTCGCCCTCGCCTACCTCGCGGCACGGTCCGACGTGGAGATCGCCGGTATCGGCGCGGTGTTCGGCAACAACGGCGTGGAGCGCACCTCGGACAACGCCTTGCGACTGCTGGAACTGTACGGCCGTGCCGACACACCCGTCGCGGTCGGCGCCGCCCGGCCACTCGTCCAGCGGCCGCGGTCGGCCCGAGGCGTCCACGGCGGCAACGGTCTGGGCGATGTGGAACTGCCCGCCCCCGTCGGCGCGCCCGTCGCGGAGTCCGCGGCCGAACTGCTGGTCCGCCTGGCACGCGAGACACCCGGCGCGCTCGACGTACTGGCGGTCGGGCCGCTGACCAACCTGGGCATCGCCCTGCGGCTGGAACCGGACCTGCCGACGCTGGTGCGCCGCCTGGTCGTGATGGGCGGTGCGGTCCGCGCCCCCGGCAACACCGGAACGCACGCCGAGGCCAACGTCGCCAACGACCCGGAGGCCGCCGAGGCGGTCTTCGCCGCCGGGTTCGACCTGGACCTGGTGGCGCTGGACGTCACCATGCGTACGGTCGCCACCGCGGCGTGGCTGGACGAGCTCAAGGGCATCCCCGGCGAGCGCGCCGAGCGCACGTCGGCCTTCCTGGACTTCTACGCCGACTTCTACTCCGGGATCTTCGGCGTGCGCCAGTGCGCGATGCACGACCCGCTGGCCGCAGCTGTCCTGCTCGACCCCCACCTGGTGACCGAGTCACTCCACACCCCGATCCGGGTGGAGCTCTCCGGGACGCTGACCCGCGGCATGACCGTGGCCGACCTGCGCCCACGCCCCCGGAGGGACGACCGCCGCCCCGCGCGCGTCGTCACCGGGGTCTCCGGGACCGAGTTCCTGTCCCGGATGCTCGACGCGCTGCGCTGACCGAGCGCCCCGGCTCAGACCAGGCGGCGCGCCGTCGCCCACCTGCTCAGCTCGTGCCGGTTGGAGAGCTGGAGCTTGCGCAGGACCGAGGACACGTGCGTCTCGACCGTCTTGACCGAGATGAACAGCTCCTTGGCGACCTCCTTGTAGGCGTAGCCGCGGGCGATGAGCCGCAGGACCTCGCGCTCTCGCTGGGTCAGCCGGTCCAGTTCGGGGTCGACCGGCGGGGCGTCGGTCGCGGAGAAGGCGTCGAGGACGAACCCGGCCAGCCTCGGCGAGAACACGGCGTCGCCGTCGGCGACCCGGACGATCGCCTGGGCCAGGTCCCCGCCGGAGATGGTCTTGGTGACATAGCCGCGGGCTCCGCCGCGGACCACCCCGATCACGTCCTCGGCCGCGTCGGAGACCGACAGGGCCAGGAAGCGGATCTGCGGGTGCTGGGCCAGGACCCGGCGCAGCACCTCGACGCCCCCGCCGCCCGGCAGGTGGACGTCGAGCAGCACCAGGTCGGGCCGGGTCTCGCCGATGACCTGGACGGCGCTGTCGACGTCCCCGGCCTCGCCGACGCACTCGACCGCGTCGCCGAGCTCCCCGCGCACACCGCTGCGGAAGAGACGGTGGTCGTCCACGATCACGACGCGCGGAACCGCGTCCCCGTCACTGAAACTCACGCTCTCCTCTGTCACACTCCGGAGCCTATCCAGGAAGCGGCGCGCCCGGCGGCCGCTGGCCGCATGAGGCCACCCCCCGAACCGTCACAGCCGCGGGATCCTCGGCATCCGAAGCTGCACCTCGGTGCCCTCCCCCGGTGCAGTGCGGATACGCGCCGCACCGCCGTGGCGCTCCATCCGGCCGATGATGGACCCGCGCACCCCCATGCGGTCGTCGGGCACCGTGTCCAGGTCGAACCCGGTGCCCCGGTCGCGGACGAACACGAGCACCTCCTCCGCCTCGACCTCGCCGAACACCGAGATGTGGTCGCTCCCGGCGTACTTGGCGGCGTTGACCATCGCCTCCCGGGCGGCGCGCAGCATCGCGGCCAGCCCGTCGTCGATGTCGCAGTCGCCCACGCACACCACCTCGATCGGGACGCCGTGTTCCTCCTCGACTTCGGCCGCGACGCGCTCCAGCCCCGGCGACACCGTCGTCTCCGCGTCCGCGGGGCGCTGGTAGAGCCAACTGCGCAGCGCCCGCTCCTGGACGCGCGCCAGCCGCTGGACCTCCCTCGGGTCCTCGGCCCTGCGCTGGATGAGGGTCAGGGTGTGCAGGACGGAGTCGTGGATGTGCGCGGCGAGTTCGGCGCGTTCGGCGTTGCGGATGCGCTCGCGGCGCTCCTGGTCGCGTTCGCGGATGAGTCCGACGATCCACGGAGCCACCACCAGCGAGATGCCCGCGATCAGGGTGAAGGCGAACGTGAGCCCGGCGCGCGCCTCCTGGAGCTGCTGCTGGAACAGGAGGAAGCCGATCACGCCGACGACGATGAGGAGCACCCCCGCGCCGGTGCGTGTGAGCCCCCTGCGTCCGGCCCGGTGGACGGTGGAGGACATCCACTCGTCGCGCTGGGCCGGGTTGGCCTGGCGCCACAGGATGGCGCCGCCGAGGGCGCCGAACACCAGGAACCACAGGAACGGGTCGAACACGCCGCCGAAGAGCAGGAAGAGGACACCGATCCCTGCCGCGAGCCCCACGTAGGCGATGAGCTGGGACACGTCGCGCCCGCGGCGCCGGGAGCGCTCGCCGTCCTCCTCGTCGGAAGCGGTCTCCTCCAGCGGGGTGAAGAAGTACAGGGCCACGTACACCGCGACCCCGATGCCGCCGACGGACAGGGCCATGAAGGCCAGGCGGACCACGACGGGGTCGACGCCCAGGTGCCGGGCGAGCCCGGCGGCGACCCCGCCGAGGAGTCTGCCGTCCACCGCGCGGGTGAGCCGCGGGGGCCCCGCGGCCGTAGGTTCCACCGCCCGATCACCGCTTTCGTCCGTGGCCGCACGGGGGCGCGTGCCGCCGTCGAGTTCCGAGGTCCTCGACCAGGATGCACCCGGGTCCGGGGTCGGCACCATCGGGTCCCTCCCCTGGCCTGCGCTCCGGCGCCGGTCAGGGTGGGCTCAGGGTCGTCCCGGATTCCTCCGGGCCCCGGAGGGGGACACGATGGAGGGGTGAGGGGAGCACGGTGATCGACGATGACTGACGACCCGCCCGGTGACGGCCCGGGACCGGTGCAGGGCGGCAGTGCCGGAGCACCCGCGCGCGAACTCCGCAAGAGCGATGAGGAGCGGGTGCTCGCGGGGGTCTGCTCGGGTCTGGGCCGCTACACGGACACGGATCCGTCGGTGTGGCGCTCCGCCTTCGTCCTCACATCGTTCGCCGGCGGCACCGGGATCATCCTCTACGTCGCCGCGTGGATGCTGATGCGCGACTCCGAGGGCGGGCCCGCGACGTTCGAGCAGATGCTGGACCGGAGCATCCCGTCCCGGTCCGTACCGGCGCTGCTCACCGCGGGACTCGCCGCTGCGACGGCCCTGAGCCTGATCGGCGGGTTCGACTGGTCGACGCTGGTCCTGGCCACCCCGCTCATCCTCGGTCTGCTGTCGGCGCGCAACCGGGGGGTGGACCTCAAGGGCCTGTTCACGGGGCTGCGCGCGGATCTGCGCCGACGGGAGCCGCCGCCGGCCACACCTGCGCCCGAGCCCGCGCCCGCCTACTACAACCCGGCGCAGCCCTGGGCCTCCGCTCCGAAGGGTCCGGTGGACCTGGCCGTGGTGGCGCGGCGTGGGGCCGTCGGGGACGAGGAGGAGGACGGCGGCGACGGGTCGGCCGACCGCACCGGGTGCGTGAAGGGCCCCTCCCTGGCCTCGCTCGCCCTGTGGACGATCGGCGCCCTCGCCGTCGTGGCGCCGATCGCGGTCTTCGGGTGGGGTTCCGACCTGTGGAGCCGGGCGACCGCGGAACTGCTGCTGGGCCCGGAGACCGGGGTGTTCTTCCTCTCCGCCGGGCTCGGCGCGGTGGGGCTGTACGCCCTGCTGGGCGCCTGGTGGGGCGACCCGCGCGGTCTGGTGCCACTGGGCCTGGTCCTCGCGCTCGCGGCAACGGCGTCCCTGTCGACCGACCTGACGCGTGTCCGGGTCGGCGGTGTCGACTGGCGTCCGACGACGGTGGCCGAGGCGGAGGCCGACGAGTACCGGCTGACCCTGGGAAACGCCGAAATGGACCTCACCGGGCTGACGGACCTGGAGCCCGGGGACACGGTGGAGGTGTCCACCCGGGTGAACGGGAAGACGACGCTGGTCCTGCCCGAGGACGCCCGCGTGGAGATCGTGTCCCAGGTGGGGCTCGGGGCGGTGCGGATCGCCCAGGAGGACGACGGACAGGTGGTGGAGTCGGGGTTCTTCGTCGACCACCGGAGGGTGTTCGGACCGACGGAGGACACGGACGCCGCGCAGGACGGCGGTGCCCCACCGACGATCAACGTGCGCACCGACTCACTGGTCGGGCTTGTGGAGGTACGGCATGGCCAAGCGTAGGACCGACTGGGGTTCGCTCACGGCGGGGCTGCTGTTCCTGGGCCTGACGGTCGCACTCGTGGTGCGGGGTACGGGCGGGACGGATTTCGATCCCCTGTGGCTGCTGCCCGTGCTGGCCGCGGGGCTGGGCGTGGCCGCGGTGGCCCGCGGGCTCACGCGTCCGCGCGGCGACCGCGACGGGACCGGCTCCCGGGACTGAAAGTCTCGGGAGCGTGTTCGGCGATGGCCGCGAACCCCTCGATCCCCAGCGACTCGCCGCGCGTCCTCGGGTCGATCCCGGCCGCGCGCAGGGCGGTCTCCGCCGCGGCTGGGGAGCCCGCCCACCCCGAGAGCGCCGCGCGCAGGGTCTTGCGGCGCTGGGCGAAGGCGGCGTCGACGACACCGAACACGTCCTCACGTGCGGCCGTGGTCCCGGGTGCGGGGCGGCGGACCAGTTCGACCAGCCCGGAGTCGACGTTGGGTGCGGGCCAGAACACGTTGCGGCCGACGGCGCCGGCGCGCCTGGCACTGGCGTACCAGGCGATCTTGGCGGAGGGGACGCCGTAGACGCGGCCTCCCGGGGCGGCGGTGATCCGGTCGGCGACCTCGGACTGCACCATGACCAGCACCCGTTCGAGGGTGGGCAGCAGTTCGAGGAGGTGCAGCAGCACCGGTACGGACACGTTGTAGGGCAGGTTGGCCACGAGCGCGGTCGGCGCGGGCCCGGGGACCCCGGTGACCCTCATGGCGTCCCCGTGCACGACCGTCAGCCGGTCGGCGAGGTCGGGGGCGTGGTCGGCGACGGTCCCGGGCAGCGCCTCGGCCAGGACGGGGTCGATCTCGACCGCGGTGACCCGGCGCACGTGCGGCAGCAGGGCGAGGGTGAGCGATCCCAGCCCCGGTCCGACCTCGACGACGACGTCCTCGCCGGTGACGCCGGACGCCCGGACGATGCGGCGCACCGTCCCGTGGTCGATGACGAAGTTCTGCCCCAGGGTCTTCGTGGGCCGGATGCCGAACCGTTCGGCGAGCGCGCGTACGTCGGAGGGTGTGAGGAGCCGGGAACGGTCGGACGGGTCGGGGCCGGGTGTCTGTGTCACGCCCCCATTCTCCCACTCCGGCCACCCGGTCCTCCCCCGGCGACTCGGGTGCCGCGACTGCCGGTGGCGCGCGGGGCCCCGACCCGGCACAATGAGCCGAACGTTGTTCTAGAGAGTGTTCCCTCCGCCCGCCCCACACCATGCGGCACCCCTGGGGCACAGCGCCGTGTCCAGAGACGCTCTAGCCGACGTGACCCACCGCCCACCCCGATCGTCCGGTCAAGGTTCAGGAGGCAGAGCTATGGGACCCCTCAACGGAATCCGCGTCGTCGAGTTCACCGGGATCGGCCCCACGCCGATGGCCGGCATGCTCCTCGCCGATCTGGGGGCGAGCGTCCTGCGCCTGGACCGCCCGGGTGCGGCCCAGGCGATGGAGTCGGGGGCGGGCGGCCCCCACATGAGTGAGGGGCGCGCGGTCGTGGGGGCGGACCTGAAGTCCGACGAGGGGCGTGCGCTCGCGCTCGACCTGGTGGGGCGCGCGGACGTGCTGTTGGAGGGCTTCCGGCCCGGGGTCATGGAGCGCCTCGGCCTGGGCCCGGACACGTGTCTGGAACTCAACCCTCGCCTGGTCTACGCCCGTGTGACCGGCTGGGGGCAGGACGGCCCCCTGTCCCAGACCGCCGGGCACGACATGAACTACATCTCCGTCAACGGCGCACTGCACTCCATCGGCCGCGCGGACGGGCCGCCCGTGCCCCCGATCAACCTGCTCGGCGACTTCGCCGGCGGCACGATGTTCACGGTGACCGGGATCCTCAGCGCCCTGGTGGAGCGGCAGGGCTCCGGGCGCGGCCAGGTCGTGGACGCCGCCATGGTGGACGGCAGTTCCCTGCTCATGTCGATGCTGCACGAGGACCGGTCCAAGGGGGTCTGGACGGACGAGCGCGGTACCAACTACCTCGACACCGGCGCCCCCTGGTACGACGTGTACGAGTGCGCCGACGGCCGCCACGTGTCGGTGGCGTGCATCGAGCCCCAGTTCTACGCGGCGTTCCTGGAGGGCCTCGGACTGACCGAGGAGAACCTGCCCAACCAGTGGGACCGGCGTGGCTGGCCCCGGCTGCGCGAACGCTTCGCCGGGGTGCTGCGCACCCGTGGCCGGGACGAGTGGGGCGAGGTCTTCGAGGGTACCGACGCGTGTGTGATGCCGGTCCTGTCCCTGGAGGAGGCGCCGGACCACCCGCACGTGCGGGAGCGGGGGACGCTCACGCGCGAGGGCGACCGCGTCGTCTCCGGGCCCGCGCCCCGGTTCGACCGGACCCCGGGAGGGGTCACCCGCGGCCGGGCGCTGCCCGACGCGGCCGCCGTCCTGAAGGAGTGGGGCGTGGGGCCCTGATCCCCGAACCGCGCCGTCTGCGGCGGGTCCCACCACACGGCCCGGCCTCTCATTAGGGTGTTCGTCCGGTCACTGGGCGAAGGGGGAGGCCATGCCACCGACACGGGACCAAGCCGTCCGCTCGGCACCGGGCCGGTCGGCCCTGCTTCTCCTCCTGTCCTTGACCGCGGTGCTGGTCTGGGCGGCACCCGCCTGCGCGCACCCCCCCGCGCGCGCCGGGACCGCCGACGGACCTGTGGTGCTGGTGGGCGTGCCCGGCCTTCTGTGGGAGGACGTCACGGCGCGGGACACACCGACCCTGTGGCGGATGGCCGAGCGTGCCTCGATCGCCAACGTGTCCATCCGCACCGCCACCTCCCGGACGTGCCCCACCGACGGCTGGCTCTCGGTGTCGGCGGGGCAGCGTGCGTTCTCGCTGCGGGAACGGTTCACGGTGTGCGAACCCGCTCCGCGGCCCCAGCCGGTGGCCGCGCCGTCGGCCGTCGAGGGGCTCGACGGCGTCTTCGAGCACGACACCGCCGGGGGCGAGGTGTGGATCCCCGGCTACGGCTCCTTCGTGCAGCGCAACGACACGTCGGTGTTCGAAGCGCCGGTGGGCCTGCTCGGACAGGCCGTACGCGACTCGGGCGGGTCCACCCTCGCGGTCGGGCCCGGCGCCGCCCTGGGCGCCGCCGACGCCTCCGGGCGGGTCGACCGCTACCTCGACCGGCCCGAGGACCTCACCCCGGGGCTGCTGCGCGGGGCCGCGCTGACCGTGGTCGAACTGCCGGAGCTGACCCGCCTCTACCCCTCGCCTCCGGAGTCCGGTGAGGGCCCGGCCGACCCCGACGACGTCCCGGCCTGGGAACGCGATACGGCGCTCGCGACCGTCGACGCCCGGCTGCGCGCCCTGATCCGGATCCTGCCGGAGGGGGCCTCCCTCATGGTGGTCGGCGTGTCGATGGACACGGGGCCCTCCGAACTCACCGTCGCCCTGTCCGGAGAGGCCGTGCCGGGGGGTGTGGAGTCCGCGTCGGGCTTCCTCGCCTCCGACTCCACCCGGCGCGCGGGGCTGGTGGCGCTCACCGACACCACGCCGACCGTCCTGGCCGCGCTGGGCCTGGATTTGGCCCCGCCGACCTCGGGACGGGTCTGGCATACCGCCGAGCGGCCGCCGACCACCGAGGCGGCGGTGGCCCGGCTGGTGGAGTTCAACACGGCGGCCACGGTGGTGGGAGCGGCGATCCCCGGGTTCTTCAGCGGGCTCGTCGCCGTCCAACTGCTCATCTACGCGGCGGCGGCAGGAGCGCTGCACCGCTATTCGGACGGCCAGCGCGCCAAACGGGCCCTGGTGCTGTCGGTGACCCGGGTCGTGGCGCTGGCCGGGGCGTCGTTCCCCGTGGCCAGCTATCTCGCCAACCTCGTCCCGTGGTGGACGTCCCCGGTGCCGTTCCTGTCACTGCTGGGATGCGTGGTGGCGGCGGACGCACTGGTGGTGGCCCTCGCCGTGGCGGGGCCGTGGCGCCGCTCCATCCTCGGTCCGATGACGGTGGTGGCGGGTGCGACCACGGCCGTGCTCTTCCTCGACCTGTGCTTCGGCGCGAGCCTGCAGATGAACGCCACGACGGGGTACTCCCCGATCGTGGCGGGCCGGTTCTACGGGATCGGCAACATCGCGTTCGCCACGTTCGCGACCGGGATGCTCATGGCGGTGGCGGGGTGCGCGCACGTGCTCATCTCCAGGGGGTACCGGCACACGGCGGTGGCGGTCGCCCTCGCGGTCGGGAGCGCGACCGTGCTGATCGTGGGCTGGCCCGGACTCGGCACCGACTTCGGCGGGGTGATCGCCCTCGTTCCGGGGCTGGCGGTGACCACGATGATGATCGCGGGGGTGCGGATCACACCCGCACGGCTGGGGGCCGCGTGCGCGACCGGGGTCGTGGTGATCGGCTCGCTGGCCTGGTCCGACCTCCAGCGTCCGCCGACCGAGCGCAGCCACTTCGGAACGTTCGCCGCTCAGGTGGCCGACGGTGAGGCGGGGACGGTCCTGGTCCGCAAGCTGGCGGCGATGCTGGGCACCTTCGGCAACTGGCAACTGACCCTGCTCGCGGGGTGCGCCCTGCTGTTCCTGTTCGTGGTGCTCAACCGGCCGACGAACTGGCGGATGGGGGCGCTCCAGCGCGCCTACGAGCACGCCCCCACACTCCGGGCCGGGCTGACCGGCTCCCTCGTCACCGCCCTCGCGGGGTTCGCGGTCAACGACTCGGGGGTGGCGATCCCGGCGATCGCGTTGACGGTGGCGGTCCCGCTCACCCTGTCGGCGTGTGTGTGGGCGCTCCAGAGGGAGGATCCGGTCCCGCCCGGACCGCCGGATCCGGTGGAAGGACTCAGCACGCACGCTTCCGGTCACTGCGGCCACGCACGACAGAGACCGGTTTAACACGGAGATGCGTCACTCACGTCACGAATCGGCCACGGAGCTGTGGTAGAATCCAAGCTTGGGCGATCCTCACCAGCATGTCTGTCGGCCACCGAACCGGGCCGTTCACGCCCCGATCCGCCGCACATCACTCGTTCACGCGGCAGGAGCCCCGCACGTATCGCGTACACGGCGCGGTCTCGTGCTTCTCGTGCCGCATCCGGCGCACGGTACCGTCGTCCGTAGGTCACGGCCGCGTTCCGCGTAGCCGACACCGCACGCTTTCCCAACCGGCCCGTTCTCGAACGGGCCAGGCGGGAAAGGCGTTCCGCCCCCGGGTCCGGACCGGGGCACCAGGCAAGGAATGTGATTGAACCACCAGCTTCGCTACCGAGGTAAGGCAACGGACGCACCGAACGGCACCCGCGCCCCGGGGCGCGTGCGGCCCGCCTCGCCGATCCGTCTGGTTCGGCCCGAGTACGCCGGAGTGGCAATGCCCGACCTGACCATCTCCTCCACCCTGAACGACGCCGGGCGGGTCCTGGCGCTGAACGGGGAGATCGACATGGCCACCGAGCACCGTTTCCAGGAGGCGGTGATCGATGCCCTCAGCACGCAGCCGTCCGGCCGTGTCGTGCTGGACTGCACCGACCTGGCGTTCATCGATTCCAGCGGACTGCGCGTACTCATCCGCGCGCACAAGACCGCCCTGTCCCAGCAGGCCCTGCTCGCCGTCGCCGCCCCGGCCGACCGTGTGCGCCAGACGCTGCGCGTGACCTCGCTGGACACACGGGTCCCCGTCTTCGACTCGGTCGCGGAGGCCCTCGCCGCTCCCCGCGCCGCCTGAACGCCGGGGAGAGACCGCGCCACGAGCCCCCTTGGGGGTCAGTGCTCCAGCCGTCTGGCCTCAGGCGACGGGCAAGGCGGCAGTGACGACGAACGCCGGCCTTCTCGGCGCCCGGGCACCTCGGGAAGGGCCGCACCGCAGACGTCCTTTGAGGCGGTCGACAGGCGGGCTCGCGAGGGACCGTCAAAGCAGCAGCAGCCACACTCCGAGGCAGGTCACGGCGATGGTGACCGCTCCGAAGACCACCACCCACAGCGTTCCGGGGACACCCGTGAGCCTGGCGAGCTGGTCGGCGTCGGAGTGCGGTGAGGGCTGGCGCAGGCGCTGCGACTGGAGTTCGATGACCGGGCGGATGCCCGCGAAGAGCAGGAACCAGATGAACAGGTAGGCGAACGCGGCCTGGATGTCGGGCGGGGTGAACCAACTGACGCAGAACACCACGGCACCGGTGGCCACGATCGACAGGACTCCGTAGAGGTTGCGGATCATCAGGAGCATCAGTCCGAGGACGGCGATGCTCAGCCACAGGAGCGCGGTGATGCGGTCGGCCATGAGCATCAGGATGCCCAGGAGTCCGACCACGGACGGGGAGACGTAGCCCGCGAACACGGTGAGGACCATGCCGATGCCCGTGGGCTTGCCGCGGGAGACCGTCACCCCGGAGGTGTCCGAGTGCAGCCGGATCGCGGTGAGCTGGCGGCCGCTGAGCAGGGCGACCAGGGCGTGCCCGCCCTCGTGGGCGATGGTGACGACGTTGCGCGCCACGCGCCACGGGGGGCCGAGGAGGACGGCCGCGAGGGCGACGGCGGCCGCGGCGATGACGATCCACTGGTCGGGTGCGGGTTGTACGGACAGGACTTCCCGCCAGACATCGCCGAAGCTGTTCTCCACCGCTGCTCCTGATTCGTCGTCCCACCGCCCCGGGTCCGCGTTCCGGGCGCGCTCACGCTCAGCCGAACTCTAGGGCGTATTTCACGGAAAAACACCTTGGTGCACGTTGCACGGTATCCACCGAACACTCCCTCAAGGCTCCGTTATGGGATGCGCTGACCGCGCACCCACAGGGCTTGGTGGGCCGGATTCGCCTCCACGGCAGCGATGAACTGGCCAAACGGAAATCACTGGCCTACAGTCACGACTGTCAGTAGTCATTTAGATACGCACGGTAGGGATTTGCACGTGAAACGTCTCGCCGCACTCGCCCTCGTGACCATGGCGACCGGTGCCGCTGTCAGTATGGCCGCCGCCCCCGCCTCCGCCTACGACGGCTCGGACCACAAGCACTGGTGGTACCCGAAGGACCACGGGTACTACTACGAGGACTCCAGGCACGACGGCTGGTACCACCCGCAGGACCACGGCAAGGACAAGGGCAAGGACCACAAGGGCCACAAGGGCCACAAGGGCCACAGCCACGACGGCTACCACTGGTAGACGGAACGCGGGTCCGGTCGGCCCGGGCCGACCGGACCCGCGGCTCAGTCCCCCTCCACCACGGCCTTGAGCCGCACCAGCGTCGCCTCGATCCCCCGCGCGTTCCTCGCCGGCATCCCGGCCAGCACGTAGTAGGCGGCCAGCCCGTGTGCGTAGTCGAAGGTCTCGGTCACCCTGGTCCCGCCCTCGGACAGCTCCTCCAACTCGTAGCGCCAGCGGTGCCGTCCGACGTGCCGCCAGGCGATGAGGCGCCCCTCCTCGAACTCCACCACCCGGTTGGTCATCCTGTAGGGCACTCCGAACATCCGCATGTCCATACCGAACCGGGAGTCCTCCGAAAGCCGCTCCGGCCCGAAGACGACGGCGCCCACGGTGCCCGAACCGTCGAACTCCCCGTGCCGGGACGGCGTGGCCACGAGGTCGAAGACCCGCTCGGCCGGGGCGTTCACGGTGATACTGCGCGAAACTCTGTGCTTGGCCATAGGGGGATCATGTCACCCGCGCACAGCGTGCCGCTCCACCCCTGCCAGTCCGCCGCCGCGCGCGAGATGCACCACCCAGAACGCGCCCTTGCGCAGGCCGAGCTGCTGGGAGACCGGTGCGTCGAGCTGGGTGAGCGTCTCCCGCATCAGGTGGGGGATGATCTCGCCGTGGGTGCACACCACGGTCGGCCGCCCCTCGGCCAGGATCGCCGCGAAGGCCTCCCTCGCCGCCTCCACGTCGAAGTCCCCGGCCTCGCCCCGCCCGTTCACGGGCACCGTGAGGGCGCGCTCGGTGCGCATCGGCGCGTCGAACTCCACGCTGTAGGGCAGCAGGGACTCGGTGCACCGCGCCGCCGCGGAGGAGACCACCCGGGCGGGACCGTAGGCTGCCAGGACCGGTGGGAGGGCGAGTGCGTCGGCGCGCCCGGTCTCGTCCAGGGGGCGGAGCAGGTCGTTGCCGTCCCAGGAGCGCTTCTCCCCCGCCGACAGGTGGCGCAGGAGGATCACGGGGAAGGTGTCGGCGGGTCCGGCGCGAAAGTTGTCGAGCACCTTCACGTCGTGGTCGTAGGTGAGGCGGGACAGGGCCGCCTCGACCGGGACCCACTCCACCTCGTCGACCTCGTCGTTGGGCTCGTAGTCGATCGCGCCGCCGGCCTCGGCGGGGGTGGCCGCCCACCACTCGACCTGTTTGGGCCACCCGTCCTTCAGATAGTGCTGCGGCGGAAGCCTGCGGCCGAGGACGGGTGTGAGCCCCGTCTCCTCCCTGACCTCGCGCGCGGCGCCCGTGATGGGGTGCTCGCCGTTCTTGAGCTTGCCCTTGGGCAGGGTCCAGTCACCGCGGTCGGGCCGCCGGATGAGGACGACCTCCGGGCCGTCGGCTCCGGTGCGCCACAGGACGGTGCCGCCGGCTCGGATGGGCTCCAGATACCCGCCCACCGCGGTGTCACGCGGTGGAAAGGCACTGGTCACCTGTGCGGGGCCGGTCGCGTCGGGGGGCTGGGGGCTGTGCTGGTCGATGGTCTCGGACTCCTCCGTCAGTACTCCGTCGCCCGCGGGCGGCGGTCACCGCGCAGGGCCTCCTGGAGGTCCACGAGCGGTTGGCCGTCGTCATCGTACCTGGCCCGTGTCCAGGTGCCGTCGGGCTCCAGCCGCCAGGCCGAGGTGCTGTCGGCCATCGCCAGGTCCACGAGTCCGACCAGGCGTCGGCACTGGTCGGGGTCGGAGATCCGTACCAGTGCCTCCACGCGCCGGTCCAGGTTGCGCGGCATGAGGTCGGCGCTGCCGATCCAGACCTGGGGGCGCCACCCGTTGGCGAAGATGAAGATACGGGAGTGCTCCAGGAAGCGGCCCAGGACGCTGCGGACACGGATGTTCTCGGACAGCCCGGGGACGCCCGCGCGCAGGACGCAACTGCCGCGTACCCACAGGTCGACGCTCACCCCAGCCTGCGAGGCCCGGTACAGGGCGTCGATGATCTCCCGGTCGACCAGGGAGTTGACCTTGATGCGGATGCGGGCCGGGTCGCCCTTGAGGGCGTTCTCGATCTCCGTGGAGATCTGCTCCAGCAATCCGTCCCTCAGCGCCGAAGGGGCCACCAGAAGCCGTCTGTAACGGGATTTGTGGGAGAATCCGGTGAGGCTGTTGAAGAGGTCGCTGACGTCCTCCCCGACCTCGGAGGAGGCACTGAACAGGCCCAGGTCCTCATAGATCCGCGCGGTCGCCGGGTTGTAGTTTCCGGTGCCCACGTGGCAGTACCGCCGGAGCAGGCCGTCGTCGTCCTGCCGGATGACCATGGAGAGCTTACAGTGGGTCTTCAGCCCGACGACACCGTAGACGACGTGGCAGCCCGCGTCCTCCAGCTTGCGGGCCCACTGGATGTTGTTCTGCTCGTCGAAGCGGGCCTTGACCTCGACCAGGACGACGACCTCCTTGCCCGCTCTGGCCGCCTCGATGAGCGCGTCCACGATGGGCGAGTCACCGCTGGTGCGGTACAGAGTCTGCTTGATCGCCACGACCTTGGGGTCTCCCGCCGCCAGGGCCAGAAAGCGCTCGGTGGTGGTGGCGAACGACTCGTAGGGGTGGTGGACGAGAATCTCGTCCTTGCGGATGGCCGCGAACAGGTCGCCCGAGTTCAGGACCGGCGGCTCCACCGGGACCATCGGCGGGAAACTCAGTTCGGGGCGGTCCACATCGGCGATCTGGGACAGTCCGGCGAGGTTCAGCGGACCCGGGACCCGGTAGACCTCCTCGTCGGCGGCGCCGAGCTCCTCCATGAGGATGGCCAGGACCTCCTCGGAGATGGACTGCTCCACCTCCAGCCGCACCAGGGGTCCGAAGCGCCGGCGCAGGAGTTCCTGTTCGAGGGACTGGACCAGGTCGTCCGTCTCGTCCTCGTCCACCTCCAGGTCGGCGTTGCGGGTGACGCGGAAGGCGTGGTGCTCGACGACCTCCATCCCCTCGAAGAGCTGGGGAAGGTGGGCGGCGATGATGTCCTCCACGGGGACGAAGCGCCTGCCCTCGCCCGCGGCGAGCTCGATGAACCGCGCCAGGGACCCGGGGACCTTGACCCGGGCGAACATGCGCCGTTCGTCACGCGGGTCGCGGACCGTGACCGCGAGGTTGAGCGAGCGGCCGGAGATGTAGGGGAAGGGATGGGCCGAGTCGACGGCGAACGGTGTGACGAGCGGGTAGATGGAGCGGCGGAAGAGCCCGTGCAGGTACTCCCGCTCGGCCTCATCGAGGTCGTCCCAGCGCACGATGCGGATCCCGACCTCGCGCAGGGCCGGGGCGACGCTCTCGTGGTAGCAGGCGGCGTGGCGGAGCATGAGTTCGCGCGTGAACTCCGAGACCCGTTCCAGGGTGGCCCGCGGCTGGTGTCCGCTGGAGGAGGGCACGGCGAGGCCGGTGGCGATGCGGCGCTTGAGACCGGCGACCCTGACCATGAAGAACTCGTCGAGGTTGCTGGAGAAGATGGCCAGGAACCGCGCCCGCTCCAGGAGCGGGACCTCCTCGTCCTCGGCGAGTTCGAGGACCCGTTGGTTGAACCGCAGCCAGCCCTCCTCGCGGTCCATGAAGCGATCCGGCGGGAGTTCCTCGGCGGTGGGTTCCACAGGCGTGGACGCTGGTTCCGTACTCACAGTTGGCAGACTCCCCCCTCATGATGACCATCAAGTGACGCTCGGATGATGGGAAGATGACCCCCTTACAACCGCTATGCGGAGTGTGTACCCATCAGTCCCCATACACCCGATCATCCAGTAGGGATTTTCGTACCATGTTTCCTACGGGTTAGGGGAGGGTGCATGGAAGGCGACTTCTCTCAGAACAAGGGCGATGTGACCTCTGGCCGCAGGAGGATGAGCATGCCGCAGAGGTGGACGAACACGTTCAGCCAGATGTTGCGGTAGCACGTCCACAGGCAGCCGTGGAAGAGGGCGACCGACCCGTAGATGCACAGGGCGAGACCGACGTCGTACACCGGGTCCGTACGGCTGAACTGGCCCACGATGTCATACGGCTGGGTGAGGGCGTAGCTCAGGGAGTAGATGCCGGCGGTCGCGAAGATCCCGCCCCACCGCCCCATGACCAGTTCCAGCCGGGTCTGCACCATGCCCCGGAAGAAGATCTCCTCGCACACCGCGATGAGCGCGAAGGCCAGGACGAGGCCCAGCGCAGCGAGTGAGAGACCCATCAGGCCGTAGGTGGGCATGGCGGCGGCCCCGAGCACGCCGACGAAGAACACCACCGGGATGAGGCCGAGCCAGCGCCAGGGTTCGCGCACGGCCACCGCGAGCGAGGCCATGGCGAAGCCCGGACCGCTGACGGTGTACCCGGCGCGGTCCATGAAGAGCAGCGGCAGGGCGAACATGAACAGCAGCCGGGACACCATCGCCGCCGACATGCGCAGGTCCGCGCCGATCTCCCCCGACAGCAGCGAGAAGATCCCCGACAGCAGGACCATGAGCACGATGAACCCGCCCAGGAAGCCGAAGAGCAGGCCGAGCTCCCGGCCGACGGGGTGCTCCTCCATCGCCAGGCGGATCCTCAGGTCCAGCCCGTCCCGGTCGCCGAACCACCGGACGAGGGCGAAGGCCATGACCGCCCCGGCCACCTCGACACCCCACCCCGCCAGGAAGATGGGGAGGTCCGGGCCCAGGACCTCCGCGCGGAGGCTGGCACTGGCGAGCATCGCGAGTACGACCACTGCGAAGAACACACCCGCCGAGGTGAGCCCCCAACTTCGCGTCTCGGTCACAAGAGTCCCCCCTGCCTCAGGACACCCATTCTGCCCAAGGAGAGACTAAAAGCATTCTCATGACTACGGTATGTCGTGGTTAGGGTAAGCCGAAAAGCACCAAAAACGGCGGCCGAAGCGCGGTCCCCGCGCCCCGGCCGCCGCCCGGTCCGACCCTGTCAGTGGCCGTTGTCGAGCACCGAGCTGAGGAAGGCCTTGGTGCGCTCCTCCTGGGGGTCCTCGAAGATCTTCTCCGGGGACCCCTCCTCGGCGATCCGGCCCTTGTCGAACATCAGCACGCGGTGCGAGACGTCCCTGGCGAAGGCCATCTCGTGGGTGACGCACAGCATCGTGATGTCGGTGGTCTCGGCCACCTGGCGCAGCACGTCCAGGACACCGGCCACCAGCTCCGGGTCCAGCGCGGACGTCACCTCGTCCAGGAGCAGGATGTCCGGCCGCATGGCCAGCGCGCGGGCGATCGCCACACGCTGCTGCTGCCCGCCGGACAACTGGGTGGGGTGGGCGTCGATCTTCTCCCCCAGCCCGACCAGGTCCAGCAGCTCCTCGGCCCGCGCGTTGGCCTCGTCCTTGGGCAGGCCGAGGACGTGCACGGGCGCCTCGGTGACGTTCTTGCGCACCGACATGTTCGGGAACAGGTTGAACTGCTGGAACACCATGCCGATGCTCTTGCGCTTCTCACGCAGGTAGCCCTCGCTGGCGGGCACCAGCTTCGAGCCCCGGCGCATGTGGCTGAACGGCTCACCGGCCACGTGGATGTGGCCCTCGGTGATCTTCTCCAGGGTCATGAGCAGACGCAGGATGGTCGTCTTGCCCGAACCGCTGGGGCCGATGAGCGTGACGCGCTCACCGGGCTCGACCGAGAAGTCGAGGTGGTCCAGGACGGTGAGGTCACCGAAGCGCTTGACCACCTTGTCGAAGACGATCTGCGGCTGGCCCTCTCCCCCCTGGGGTTCTTCTGTGGCCGGGGCGTCAGACGGCGGCATAACGTCTCTCCAGTCGTCGGATGATGATCGCGGACGGGATGCTCACCAGGAGGAAGAGGAACCCGACCATGGTGTAGGCCTCCACCACGCGGAAGCTCGCGGAGCCGATCTGCTGGGCCCGGGTGAGCAGCTCGGCCACACCGATCGCGATGAGCAGCGGCGTGTCCTTGAACATGGAGATGAGGTAGTTGCCCAGGGCCGGGATGACCTTCCGGATGGCCTGGGGCAGCACGATCGCCCCCCAGGTCCGGGTGGCGGGCAGGCTGAGCGCCCGCGCGGCCTCCCACTGCCCCTTCGCCACGCCTTCGATGCCCGACCGGTACACCTCGGCGGTGTAGGCCGAGTAGTGCACCCCGATGACCACGACACCCACGGTCATCCCGGAGATGTTGGGCGGTGTCAGGAAGAAGACGAAGACCAACTGCACCACCAGGGGTGTGGTCCGGATGAACTCCATCACGACGTGCAGGACGGACCCTGCCACGGGCACGCGCCGGGCGATGGCGATCAGCAGCCCCAGGGAGAGCGCGATGAGGTAGCCCATCGCGGTCACCTGGACCGTCACCAGGAGCCCCTCCAGCAGAGTGGGCATGGATTCGAGGGTGAACTGGAGATCCCAGGTCATGTGCTCGCCCCCCCCGCTCCGCCGACGGCCGGGTTCCTGAGGCGGATGCTCAGACCCTTACCGTTGCCGTTGCCGTTCGAAGGTGTCCGGCCCAGCTTCCGGTTGGCCCGCCGTTCGAGGAGGCGCATACCGAAGATCAGCACCTGCGCGATGACGTAGTAGAGGATCAGGGCACCGGAGAAGGCCGCGATGGTCTCACCGGTGGCTTCACGCATCTGATCGGCGACCGCCGTCAGGTCCGTGACACCGATGAGGTAGGCCACCGCCGTGGCCTTCATGAGTTCGATGACCAGATTGCCGAACGTCGGCAGCATCTGTGCCCAGGCCTGCGGAACCACGACCAGCCGGGTGCGCTGGAACCAGGACATGTTGAGCGCGACCGTGCCCTCGATCTGGGCCTTGGGCACAGCGTTGATCGCGGCACGGACCACCTCGGCTCCGTAGGCGCCGACGTTCAGCCCGACCGCCAGGATCGCGGCGAACACATCGTTGAGCTGGAACCCGGTGGCCAGCGGAAGCGCGTAGGCCATCCAGAACATCAGCACCAAGGCGGCGATGCCCCGGAAGACCTCCACGTAGACCGTGGCCACGGCCCTGGGCAGCCAGTGCTTCATGCTGCCCAGGACGCCGAAGGCCATGGCCAGGACGAAGGCCAGGGCACAGCCGCCGATGGTGAGCTGGATGGTGACCCACGCGCCGTCGAGATAGAGCGGTAGCCGCTCGATCAAGAACTGCACGCGGTATCAGCCCTCGCAGAGTTCGGCGGTCGTGACGTCGTCGGGCAGGTCGGCCTCGGTGAAGCCCCACTCCTCGCCGATCTCCAGGAGGCGTCCGTTCTCCTTGAACTCGGCGATGACCCGGTTGACCTCCTCCACGAGCGAGGCCTCCTCCTGGCGGAAGGCCAGGCCGCCCCAGCCCTTCTCCTGCGTGCCGTCGATCTCGGGGAAGAAGGCCTCGGTGACCTCGAAGGGGCCGCCGCGGTCGAGCAGCAGGTAGGTGTGGGACACGCTCAGCATGGAGACGGCGTCCACACGGCCGGCGTCCAGCAGCTCGTAGCCGGTGGTCTGGTCCGGGATCAGTTCGAGCTGGTCCTCGGGGATACCGAAGTGCTCGGCGTAGTCCTGCTCCACGGAGCCGTTGAGGACCGCCAGCTTGAGATCGGAGTTGTCCACGAACGACGTGAAGTGGGTGATGTCGTCCGGGTTGCCCTCGTTGACGAGGAAGGCCTCCGGGGAGGTGGCGGTCGGCTCGCTGAAGGCGACCTGCTGGCAGCGGTCCGGGTTGATGAACATGCCGGCGGCGATGACGTCGAACCGGCTGGCCTGCAAGCCCGGGATCAAGCCGTCCCAGGCGACGGATTCGGCCTGGATCTCGGGAACGCCGAGCTCCTCGAAGACCGCCTGGGCCACGGCCGGGGACTGGCCCGCCGGGTTGCCGGCGTCGTCGATGAAGCCGAAGGGGATCTCGCTGGCGAGGCCCACGGTGACGAAGCCCTGCTCGCGCAGGCGGTCCAGAGTGGACTGGCCGCCACCCTCACCTCCGCCGTCACCGTCGCCGCCGTCCACCCGGCTGCAAGCGGCGAGACCGGCCACGGCGAGCCCCACACCGCCCAGTCGGAACGCGTCTCGGCGGCCCCACATCGCACCCTGGTTGACCGCTGGTACCTGCTTCTTCACGACTGCTCCTCGTAGAACTCGGGGGAGCGGCGCCTTCGCCTGTCAAGCGGACGGCGACGCCGCGCGTTCGGGGGACAGGAACTCCTGCCTCTGACGTCTCCGCGAGGGGGTGGCACACGGCACGGAGACCGGCCGCCGACAGGACTGGGCCGACGGCACTGGTACGGGATTCTCCCTACCCAGGCCGCTTATCAGTAACTAGGCACGATTAGTCCGTTATGCACTGGTTATGGGTCCTCCACCAGCCGGTGAACGCCTGGAGAACGCCGCTGTGTGCCGTCACCTGTACCGCGTGACCCTGGGTGGCTCAGGGGGTCACTGTGGGGCTTGGGAAACGGATACGGGCGGGACCCCCGGAGGGATCCCGCCCGCGCAGAGCCGCCCGGTCGTCAGGCGACCGGGGCGTCGCCCTCGGCCGGCTCTTCGACGATGAGCGGGTACACGCCGTTCTCGTCGTGCACCTCGCGCCCGGTCACCGGCGGGTTGAACACGCACAGCACGCGGAAGTCCGTCTTGGGACGGACCGTGTGCTTCTCGTGACCGTTGAGCAGGTAGAGGGTGCCCGGGGTGATGATGTGCTTCTCACCGGTCTCATCGTTGGTGAGTTCGGCCTCACCCTCGATGCAGTGCACCAGTTCGATGTGGTTGGCGTACCACATGCTGGTCTCGGTACCCGCGTACAGCACGGTCTCGTGGAAGGAGAAGCCCACCCCCTCCTTGGCCAGGATGACCCGGCGGCTGCGCCAGTTGCCGTGCTCGACGTCGCGGTCGGTGCCGTTGACCTCGTCCAGGCTGCGAACGATCACTGATGGTCTCCTTTAACGCGCTCGTGCGCCAATCGCTTCGGTCCATTCAACACGGACAGGGGCCGGTCGGCTTCCCTTCCGGGAGGGCGCCGATCGGCCCCGTGACCCTGCGTTTCAGTCGGGGGGAGCCCCGGGGTCCACGGGACCCCGGGAGGGCCTGTCTCAGGCCGGCTGCGCCACCTTCACCGCGGCGCGGACGGACTCGGCGATGATGTCGAGACCCTGGGTGAACTCGTCCTCGGTCGTGGTGAGGGGCGGCAGGAGCTTGGCCACCTCGTCCTCGGGGCCGGAGGTCTCCAGGAGCAGGCCGCGGTCGAAGGCCTCGGCGGTGACCCGCTTGGCGACGGCGGCCTCCTCGAAGGCGATGCCCCGGGCCAGGCCGCGGCCGCGCACGTGCGCACCGGTCTCGGGGACCTCGTCGGCGATCTCCTGGAGACGCGCGGCCACCATCTCGCCCTTGGCCTTGGTGGCCCGGGCGAAGGAGTCGTCGCTCCAGTAGCGGTGCATCGCCTCGACGCCGGTCACCATGGCCGGGTTGAAGCCGCGGAACGTGCCGTTGTGCTCACCCGGGCTCCACACGTCCAGCTCGCGCTTGAACAGCGTGAGGGCCATCGGCAGGCCGTAGCCGCTGATGGACTTGGACAGCGTGACGATGTCCGGGGTGATCCCGGCCTCCTCGAAGCTGAAGAAGTCGCCGGTGCGGCCGCAGCCCATCTGGATGTCGTCGACGATCATGAGGATGCCGTACTCGGTGCACAGCTCGGACAGCCCGCGCAGCCACTCGGCGCTGGCGGCGTTGATGCCGCCCTCGCCCTGGACCGTCTCGACGATGACCGCGGCCGGCTTGTCCAGACCGCTGCCGCTGTCCTCCAGCAGGGTGCGCAGCCAGAGGAAGTCCGGGGTCTTGCCGTCGAGGTAGTTGTCGAAGGGCATGGTGGCGACGTGGTCCAGCGGGACGCCGGCACCGCCGCGCTTCATGGAGTTGCCGGTCACGGCCAGCGCGCCCAGGGTCATGCCGTGGAAGCCGTTGGTGAAGTTGATGATGGTCTGGCGGCCGGTGTACTTGCGGGCCAGCTTCAGGGCGGCCTCGACGGCGTTGTTGCCCGCCGGGCCGGGGAACTGGATCTTGTAGTCCAGGCCCCTGGGTTTGAGGAGGACCTCCTCGAACGTTTTCAGGAACTCGCGTTTGGCGGTGCTGTAGGCGTCGAGGCTGTGGACGATCCGATCATCGGTGAGGTACTCGATGAGCGAGGCCTTCAACTCGGGGTTGTTGTGCCCGTAGTTGAGGGATCCGGCCCCGGCGAAGAAGTCCAGGTAGGGCTTGCCGCTCTCGTCGTAGACGTGGCTTCCGACGGCCTTGTCGAAGACGACAGGCCAGTTCCGGCAGTATCCGCGGACTTCGGACTCGAGGCGCTGGAAGGTCTCCATCGTGTGTTCCTTGGTTCCTTTCCCCAAGTTCGTGGGCTCGTGGCTTTGACGACGGGGTGGGTCAGGATCGGTCGATCCGTTGCGGATGGTCAGGCACGCTCTTGGCCCGCCCGCGGCCCGAAGGGGCCGATGCGGACGAGGTCCTCTGGTTCATGGGGGCTCCCGCCGTCCTGCGGGAAGTGCTCCTCGGTGAAGAGCGGGCTCCATGCGATCTCGGTGTCACGGTCCCGGGCGAACGAGGAGAACAGCGCGCGTGATGCGGCGTTGTCGGGTGTAACGGTCGCTTCGAGATAACGAATTCCCTGGTCGGCGATCCGGTCACCGATGAAGTCGAGCATCCGGCGGGCCAGCCGCTGTCCGCGGTACGCGGAGTCGACGGCGACCTGCCAGAGGAAGTACGTGTCCGGGCTGTCGGGGCGCACGTGTCCGGTGACGTAGGCGGCGAGACCGCCGTCGGGGTCGCGGGCGACGACGCTCGTCTTCGCGAAGTCCCTGCACCAGAGCGTGTAGGCGTACGGGGAGTTGACGTCCATCCCCGCCTGGCCCGCCAGCCGCCACATGCGCGGCCCGTCCTCCAGGGACGGCTGCGTCAGGCGCACGTCCCCACGGCCCGCGGCCCCTGTGGCCTCAGAGCCGGTGGCCCCGCCGTCGGTTCGGTCGCGTGCTTGGAGGTTCGTCTGTAGATGTGGCACGTCGAATGAACTTAGCAACCGAACACCAAGAATGATTCAGGCAGATCCCGCCCACATGTTTGACCAGATCGGCATCGGGTAGGACCCGTTTATTTAGCAGCGCAACAACGACCTGGTCAGAGCCCTCGCGGGGGGCCTCCGGGGGGCGGCTCCCGCCGTGAGTGCCCTGTCCATCAGGGGATTTCGCCTTTCGCGCGCGAGCCGACCACGGCGGGTCGCCACGCGGTTCGGCGCGTGTGGCGGATCGCACTCAGGGTCAAACATAGAGCCTTCGAGGGCATTATTAACAGTGTGTTAAGTCACATCAATTCGGTGGAAAGCTCGCGACATAAAGCTTCACGCGCGCGAGGCACGCCGCAAAGGCACCGCACCGAAGCGCGCGGAACCGCTGCTGGGCAGGCACTTCCGAACCGGAGCACGCACCCCTCGACACAGGCCCCGCACGGCGACGGCATCCGGGAAGACACCTGCCCACCCCGCCCACACCCCTCGGGGCCTTGATGGATCTGCGCTTTTCCAGCAGACTCCGTGTAGTACTACAAGAGGTCGTACTACACTTGGTCGCATCGCTTCGCCCCTGACCCGGGGGCGAGGCACCCGGAAACCGTGGTGAGGCCGAGGCCCCTCCCGCTGTGGGATCCACGGCGGGGGACACCGACCACGGATCTCAGCCACGGATCGGAGGCTCACGTGAACCGCCTGTACCACGAGAGCGAGGACTGGGTCGTTCAGGGACGCTGCCGCTCCTACGACCCGGAGCTCTTCTTCCCGGTCAGCAGCACCGGAATCGGGCGCGCCGACACCGAGCAGGCTCTCACCGTCTGCCGCAGTTGTACTGTTCGCCAAGAGTGCCTGCGGTGGGCGCTGCGAGCCGGCGAGGCCCACGGCGTCTGGGGCGGGACCACCCCGGAGGAGCGCCGCTACATGCGACGCGCCGTCCTGGCCCCCGCCTCGTGAGGCGTCGGCGCGGGCCGTCGGGCGCGAGGGGGATCGCGCCCGGCGGCCGTGTCCGGCGGCTCTCGCGCTTCTCCCCGTGAGCCGGGTGTGAGCCCCCTCCTTGCGGCCCCACCTGCCAGGTCCTAGGTTCGGTCACGTGCGCCCCGCCCACGGCACCCTCCGACTCACCCGCACCGCGCTCCTGGCCGGTGCGTGCACATGGCTGTCCTGGACCGGGCACAACCTGTCGTCCCCCGTCCCCGCCCCCGCGGCCGGCCTCGTCCTGGCCACCGTGCTCCTCGTCCCGGTGCTGTGGCACTTCACCAGGGTGATGCGCGGCTTCACCGACATCTTCGCGGTCCTGGCCTGCGCCCAGCTCGGCCTCCACACCGTCCTCCAGGGCTCCGGCGGGCCGTCTCCCTCCTTCGGGGCGGAGCACAGCGGGCACGGCCTCCTCGCGCACCTCGTCGAGCTGGGCCTGGCCCCGGGCATGCTCCTGGCCCACCTGTGGGCGGCGCTGCTCGCGGCCGCCCTGCTCGCCCACGGCGAGTCCGCCCTGTGGCGGCTCACGGCCCTGCTGTCCCGGGCCCTGCCTCCGCTGCTGCTCGTGCGCACGCCGCCCGGCCCCGCGACGACCGCGCCTCCGGAGCCCCTGGCCGCCGTTCCCACCGCGTCCGCCGCGCCGTCCGTGCACGGCCCGCGCGCACCCCCGGGCTCTCCGCACGTCCCAGCCTGAGAACACCCCGGAACGGAAAGAAGCCCGCATGTCATCCGAGACCACCCGCGCACCACTGCGCCGCCTCACCGCGACGGCCGCAGCGGCCGTCCTGGCGCTGGCCATGGCACCCTCCCCCGCCCTGGCCCACGACGCGCTCATCGACTCCTCGCCCGAGGACGGGGCGACCCTGGACGCGGTCCCCGAGGAGGTCGTCCTGACCTTCAACAACGAACCGCTGGCGAACGGTAGCGCGAGCACGGTCGTCGTCACCGGTCCGGACGAACGGACCTACACCGCTGAAGCCCCCCTCGACTTCGACGGCACCGACGTCACGGCGGAACTGCTTCCCCTGGACCAGGCGGGCGACTACACCGTCGCCTTCCGAATCGTCTCCTCGGACGGCCACCCCATCCAGGACACGCTGGAGTTCACACTGACCGAGGAGGCCGTCGCGTCCACCGCCGAGGAGGTACCGGCCGAGGCCGACGGGCGGGAGACGGCCGCCGCGGAGGAACCCGCCGAGGGGACGTCCGCGGCCGAGGCCGACGAGACGGCGACCACCGAGGAGGACGGCGGGGGCGTGTCGCCGCTGGTCGCCGGGCTGATCGTCTTCGGCGTCGTCCTGTGCTTCGGTGGAGTGATCAACCTTGTGCGGAGGCGCCTGAAGCGTGGCGCCGAGACGGGGGACGGAAACCCCGGCGGGAAGTAGCCCGCGGGCGGCGGGGGCGACAGGCCCCCGCCGCCGACCACTCACACCCGGCGTGCGAGCAGAATACTGATGTTGTCCTTGCCCCCGGCCTCCATCGCAGCCTGCCAGAGGGCGTGCACGGCGGCCTCGTCACTGCCGGCCTCGCCGATCATCCGCTCCATCTCCTCGGGCAGGACCAGGTCGGACAGGCCGTCGCTGCACATGAGCCAGGCGCTGGGGTCGGAGGCGTCGTCGCGTCCCACGTGGGGGACCATCGCACCGCCCGCGCTGCCGCCCAGGGACTGGGTGATGAAGTTCGTGGTGACCGGCCGTCCGTCCTCGGAGGGCGGCAGCGCCGGGGAGTCGTCCTCGGAGAGCTGGCGCAGGCGGCCCCGCTCCAGGCGGTAGGTCCGCGAGTCGCCGACGTTGAACCAGAAGTTACCGTCGCTGTTGAGCAGGACACCGGCGACCGTGGTCCCCATACCGGAGAACTCGCTGTGCTGGGTGGCGTGGTCCTTGATCTCCTCGTCGATGTTGCTGAGCAACTGGGCGATCTCCTCGGGCCCCTTCAGCCGGGGTCCCATCTCCGCCATTCGGTGCACCGCGTGCTCCGAGGCGATCTCCCCCGCGGCCTGGCCGCCGATACCGTCGGCGACCGCGAGGATGACCGGCTCGCTCACCGGGAGTACGCAGCGCACAGGCGAGGTCATGTTCGCGCTGGCCACGGTGAGCGCGCCCATGACGACCGAGTCCTCGTTGGCGGGACGAACAGCGCCCCGGTGTGTGAGAGCCGTGACGATGACTTCCCCACCAGCGACACCCATACGCCCTTCCTCCCGTTCCTTCGGCCGCGGCCGGTCGCCCGGCGTACGCCGCCGAACCTTACCCGAGTCCCGTGCAACGCGCGGATCCTGTAACCGTACCGCCGGAATAGCGGCGGGGGCGGTCAAAATCCGCGTACATCATTGCGGAAAACAACCGGATGCGCAGCGCCCACCCGGGGCACCACCGCCGAAAGTGTCGCAGTCGACGCACGGAACGGGTCCGGGGCGGTCCCGCTCTGACAGTAGCGGCGCTTCCGGGAGCACCCCAGCGGGGTCCCAACGACACGGGTCGCCACCAGGAACAGGAGACTTCCACCAGGTTACGGTCTATCCCGAAGCTCCCTTCCGCCCCGGCGAAGACCGGCTGACACGTTGTGGCTCCCTGCACCGTCTGGCAGAATGGGGCCCGTTGGGTGTCTAAGACGCAGACACACACGACCCGCGCCCCGAGCGCCGAACCAAACACGGGTTCGCCCGGAGGCACGCTTCCTTCCCTGACGGTCGTTTGGTGTGGTCATTGGTGCGTCTTCCCCCTCTTCCCCTCCCCTCTCCGCGACACGTGTCCCATGTGCGCGTCCGCACCGGGGCGCCCCCTCCAGCCGTGTTGACGGCCGCACCCCCTCCCCGGGGCTTCGACCTGCCGACGGAGCCCCTTCGTGCCCGCCCACGACGGACACGCCTCCTCCGTGTCCAAGGAGTCCAGCCCAGTGAAGATCGCCATGGTCGCCGAACACGCCAACCCCCTCCCCGCCCACCGCGGTGAGCCGTCCTGCCCCGCGAGCCTGCACGCCTGCGCCCTGTCCCGGCAGTTGGCCAAGCGCGGCCACAAGGTGACGGTCTACTCGCGCCGCAGCGACCCCGAGCAGCCCGAGGGCCGCACCCGGATGGCCCGCGGGGTGTCCGTGGTCTACCTCGACGCCGGCCCCTCACGCCCCCTCGGCCGCGACGAGCACACCGAGCACACCGGGGCCTTCGGAAGCGCCCTCGCCGACGCCCTCGACGAGGACTCCCCCGACCTGCTGCACGCCGTGGACTGGACCAGCGGTCTGGCCGCCCTGCACGCACGGGCCCACAGCGGCAAGGACCTGGACTCCGCCCCGGTCATCCAGACGTTCCACTCCGTCAACGCCAGCGAACAGCGCTCGGGGCTCCCGGAACGGCCCGAGCGCACCCGCATGGAGACGGTCCTCGCCGCGCGCGCCGACCACGTCCTGGTCAACTCCACCGACCAGAAGGGGGAACTGGCACGGCTCGGCGTGCCCCGCCACCAGGTGAGCGTGGTCCCCTTCGGGGTGGACACCGACCACTTCAGCGTCGAGGGCAGCGCCTCCACCGAGCACTGGCAGCGCCGACGCGAGGAGAGTCCCCGGCTGGTCTCGGTCACCTCCCTCACCGAACCCGGCGGTGCCGGGCGGCTGGTGGAGGCGATGACCCGCCTACCCGAGGCCGAACTGCTCATCGTGTCCACGTCCCAGAACCGCGACGTGGCCGTCGACGAGGACGCGCGCGAGATCGAACTCCTCGCCAAGGAGGCGGAGGTGGACGACCGCGTCCACCTGACCGGCCCCGTGGACCGCAAGGAACTGCCCCGTCTGCTGCGCTCGGCGGACGTGTACGTCTCCGCCGCCTCCTACGACCCCTTCGGCGGGGCCGTCGTCGAGGCGATGGCCTGCGGGCTTCCGGTGGTGGCCACCGCCACCGGTGCGGTCCCCGGCGCGGTGCTGCACCGCACCAGCGGCGTGCTGATGCGGTTCGGTAGGCCCGACGAGGTCGCCCGGGCCGTCCGCTCCGTGCTCAACACCCCGACGATGAGCTCGGCGTTCGGAATCGCCGCCGCGGACCGGGCCCGGTCGCGCTTCACCTGGCAGCGGATCGCGGTGGAGACGGAGCTGGCCTACCAGCGCTCCCTGCCCCAGCAGCCGGAGCAGGAGGACTCCGACGAGGACGACGTGGACCTCCCCTTCCTCTCCGCGGCCGCGCACCCGCAGCGGTGACCTTCGAGCACCAAGGCCTGCTCTTCCACCGCGAGGAGCGGCTGCACGAGGTGGTCGGGCCGTGGCTGCGCTCGGCCGTGGCCGGGGGCGCCCACACGGTGCTCGTCGTCGGCGGGCACCGCTCCGAGGCGCTGACCGCGGCCCTGAACGGCGCCGAGCGGTCCCGGGTGCACGTCACCGAGCGCTCCCGGGTCTTCTCCGCTCCGGGGCGGACCCTCGCCCTGCTGCACCGGCTCGCGCTGTCCCACGCCCCGGGTCCCGTGGCCGTGGTCGCCGAACCGCCGCTGGCCGAGGCTCCGGCGCTGGAGCGCCGCGAGTGGCACCGGCTGGAATCGGTGCTGGACACCGCACTGTCCTCACTGCCGGTGCGGATGCTGTGCGTGCACGAGGCCGCGGGGCTGCCCTCCGGGGTACGGGCCGCGGTACGTGCCACGCATCCCGTACTGGCGGCACCGGACGGTCCCCGGACCAACCCCGGATACCTGGGCAGGGCCGCGTTCGGGGCCCTGCCGGACGCCCCGGAGCCGCTACCCGTCACCGGCCCCGTCCACGTGCGGGAGATCGGCGGCCCGCTGCCGGTCCTGCGCCGGGAGCTCACCGGGCTCGGAAGGTCGCTGTCCTGGCCGGAGGAACGGGTCGACAACCTCGTGACGGGGGTCAACGAACTGGCCGCCAACGTCTTGGAGCACGGCGCGGGCAAGGGCACCGTGACCCTGTGGCGCGGGCCAGGGCGGTGGGTGTGCGACGTGTTCGACGAGGAGGGCGGCCTCGATGACCCGCTGGCGGGCTACCGTCCGGGCGACGGGGTGCGCTCTCGCGGGTACGGGCTCTGGATCGCCCGTCAGACCTGCGACTTCATGGAGATCTGCGGCGGCCGCACCGGATCCCTGGTGCGGCTGCACCTCCTCGACCGCCTCAGCGGCCCAGCGACCGCACGGCCGCGGCGGTGCTCTCGGCGATCGGGATGACCTGGTCGATCCCCGCGATCACGAACAGCCTGTGGACCTGCCGCTGCGGTTCGGCGACCACCAGGCCCACGCCCAGGTCGCGGGCCTGCCGGTAGGCGGCGACGAGAACACCGATGCACCGGGAGTCCAGGAAGCCGACCCCGGCCAGGTCGATCACCAGCCCTCGGGGCGGATCCTCCCCGAGGAGACGTTCGAGCGCGTCCGCCAGCGCCGGAGAGGTCGCCGCGTCCAGTTCCCCCTCAGGGGCGACCACGGCGACGCCGTCCTCGCGGCGTGTCGAGATGTCTGACGTCACTCCGGGTTCTCCTTGTCCTTTCCAGGCCCGGCGCTCGGCTCCGGCCCGCCCGCCGCTTTCGGACCGAGTCCCGGGGAGACCCGCTTCCGCGGAAGCGGTGCCCGGGCGCGCCGAGGCGCCCCCGAAGCCTCATCATGACGGCTTTCGGTCACGCCGGGGACTCATCCCGCGGCCGTTGCCGCCGTGTTCACCTCCCGCTTCCCGCGGGCGGTGCTCCTGTCCCCGGGAGGCGGAGTTCTCCCGAACGAGGTCTCCCGCCACGTCCACGACCTTCTTCCGGTTGCGCTGGGCCACCTCACGCAGAGCCACGAAGGCGGCATCGGCGTCACAGCCCCGCGCGTGCATGATGATGCCCTTGGCCTGGTCGATCACCGTACGCGCCGACATCGCCCTGCGCATGTGCGCGGTCTCCCGGGCGACGTCGGCGCGTCGGCCGACACTGTGCAGGGCGGCCGCCGCGTGCTCGGCGAGCAGGGCCGCGAGCGGGACGACCACCTCCTCGTCGAAGGCGTCGGCGCGGCCAGAGTGCACCCCGAAGGTGACGACCCGGTCGCCGTGCCCCTCGCCACCGCTGACGAGGCTGGGCTGGGTGACCGAGGAGCGGTCCCCGCACTGCACAGCCATGCTGGTGTACCGGGGCCAGCGGTGCTCCCGGAGGACGTCGCCGACCCGGACCTGGCGCATCTCGCGTACGGCCTCCACCGTGGGCCCCTGGTCGCTGGTGTACTGGTGCTCGAAGGCCTCGGCGAGGTCGGCGTGAGAGGCGCCGTAGTCGGTGACCACGTGCCGCGCCGAACCGTCGGGGCCCACGACCTCCCGCCAGACGACGACCAGGGCCGCCGAGCAACCGGGCACCCCCAGGGCGGCGGCCCGGCTCATCTGGTCCAGGGCCCGGTCGAGTGTGGCGTTCTCAGCCTGTCCCAGCGCCCCGATGTCACGGGCCAGGCGCTCGATCCACACCCTCCCACCTCACTTCCGCGGTTCGGAGGCCTCTCACCACCGTAACGCGGTCACCGCGCCGGATCCCACATCCGCTAGCGTCGACACGAGACCCGCGTCGGTGCCACGCCCCGACGCCCACCCGACGGACGACGACCGGAGACCTGAGCGTGTCGGACAACCTCGCCGGACTGCGGAGGGAGATCACCGCTCTGGGGGAGCGTGTGGAGGCCCTCGGCAGCACGCACTCCATGTACCCCGACGACGCCCGGAGCACTGCTGAGGCGGCACTGGCCGAACTGGAGTACGCCGAGCGGCTGCTGGGGCGGGCGGACGAACTGCTCGAACGGTCCCGGCCGGAGCGGCCCGGTCCCCGCCGCCCCGGGGACGACGGGGACCGGACGCTGCTGCGAGCGATGTTCGCGGAGCTGAGCGTCCCAGTGGTGCTGCTCGACCATGACGGCCACATACGGCGGATCAACAACGCGGGTGCCGCACGGCTGGGCAGCGCGCCCGGCTACCTCACGGGCAAGCCGTTCGCGCACTTCGTCGACCTGCGTAAACGGGCGGCGCTGCGGTCGTGGCTGGCGTCCGTGCTGCGCGGCGACGGCACCGCCTCGCTGGAGTCGCGGACGGCCCAGCGCGGCTGGGCGGAGGACGTGCACCTGACGCTGACCCGCCTGGAGCTGCCCACCGAGGCGCACCCCCTGGTGCTGGTGGCGATGTCACCGCCGGTCGGCGGGGCTGAGGAGGAGGGGCCCGCCCCGCTGGAGCCGGAGGTGGAGGACCAGGTGGTGGTCCTGGCCGCCCGGCGGCTGGACGTGCTGACCCGCATGACCCGTCTGCTGCTGCGCAGCGCCGGGCCGGGTGGGAGGGGGGAGCCGCTGCCGCTGGCCGACGTGGCCGAGCTGCTGGCGGACTCCTACGCCGACTGGGTGCTCGTGGACGTGTGCGACCTTCCCCAGGGGCCGCGGGCGGCGCGCAGGGCCGCCGTGGCGGGCCCGTCGGGCGAGCCGAGGCGGGAGATGGAGCAGGCCGACCCCGGCGCTTCGGCCATCCCCGGCGACGTGCTCAAGGGCGGGAAGTCGCTGCTGTTTCCGCTGATCGAGGACGCGGACGGGCTCGGCCGCACCGCGTCCGGCGCCCCGCTGCTGACCCTGCTGGGTGCGGGTTCGCTGCTGTCAGTGCCCCTGCGCGGTACCCGGGGGGTGCGCGGCGCGCTGACACTGATCCGGCGCAGCAACCGGAGCAGTTTCCGCCTAGCCGACCTCGGCCTCATCGAGGAGATCGGGGAGCACGTCGGTCTGGCGCTCCCCCCGCGCCCCTCCTCCTAGACGGGCCCGTGGATCGTGTCCACGAGCGCGGACAGGCGCCCCACGGAGCGGTCCATCCTGCGCACGCCCTCCACCAGTTCCTGGTCGACGTCCTGGTCGCGGTCGACGATGTGCGCGCGAAGCCGGGCGAGGTCGCTCTGCACCTGACCGGCGTGCCGTGCGATGCGCTCCACGAGGACCTTCCCGGGCTCCCCGGTCTGCTGTGCGAGGTCGCGCTGGAGGGTGCGGGCCTGCTCGCGCATCCGCTCCCGGAGCTGGTGGAGTTCGACGAACACCTCGACCTTGGAGCGCAGCACCCAGGGGTCGAACGGTTTGAGGAGGAAGTCGACCGCGCGGGAGGCGTAGCCGCGGAAGACCTGGTGCCGGTCGAACTCCTGGGCGGTCAGGAAGATGATCGGCACGTCCTTGGTCTTCTCGCGCTGCTTGATGTGCGCGGCCGTCTCGAACCCGTCCATACCCGGCATGACCACGTCGAGCAGGATCACCGCGAAGTCGGTCCCCAGGAGGTGTTTGAGCGCCTCCTCACCGGAACTGGCCCGGACCAGGTTCTGGTCGAGTGAGGTGAGGGCTGCCTCCAGCGCGATCAGGTTCTCTTCTCGGTCGTCCACGAGAAGGATGTTGGCCTTCTGGGTCACGGTGAACTACTCCACGTCCTCGTTCGGGCCGGACTGGACGGAGGCGTCGGCGTCCGTGCGGCCATGGTCCCCGGTCTCGCCCGCGTCCTGGGCGCTCGCCCCGGCGATGGTCTCCTCCCGGCCGGCGGTCAGCCAGCGGAGCATGACGTCGAGCAGGTGGTCCAGGTCCACCGGTTTGGTGACGTAGTCGGTGGCTCCGGAGGCCAGGCTGCGCTCCCTGTCCCCCTGCATCGCCTTGGCGGTGAGGGAGATGATCGGCAGGGCGGCGAACTGCGGCATGTCCCGGATCGCGCGCGTCGTCGCGTTGCCGTCCAGTTCGGGCATCATCACGTCCATCAGGACGAGCGCGATGTCCTCGTTGGCCTCCAGCATGGCGATGCCCGAGTGCCCGTTGTCCGCGTACAGCACCTCCAGCCCTTGGGCCTCCAGCGCGCTGGTGAGGGCGAAGACGTTGCGTACGTCGTCGTCGACGATGAGCACCCGCCGACCGTTGAGGACGGCGCTGCGCTCGGGATCGGTCCGGGCCTCGGCGGCCTCCTGGCCGGCGTCGGCCCCCTCCTCGTCCGCGGGTTCGACGGCTCTGAGCACCGGCACGCTCGGCAGCGGTTCGCCGCCGAGGTCGGTGAGCGCGGCGACGGCCGCGTCCAAGTCCTCGTCGGGGATGGCCCCGCGGCCGTCCTCGTCGAACGCGTCGCCGTAGGCGGCCTCCCGCCTCCTGGCGGCCTCCAGCATCGGCAGCGAGTCCACCCCGGTGATCTCCTCGGTACGGCTCGCGGCGTCCTCGGGCAGGCGCACGGGCAGCAGCAGGGTGAAGGTGGACCCCTGGTTGACCACGCTCCGCACCCGGATCTCACCGCCCAGGAGGCGGGCGAAGTTGCGGCTGATGGACAGTCCAAGGCCGGTGCCGCCGAACCGCCGCGACGTGCCTCCGTCGCCCTGGTGGAAGGCCTCGAAGATCACCTGGAGCTTGTCCTCGGCGATCCCGATGCCGGTGTCGGCGACGGTGAACGCGATGACCTCCTCGTTCTCGGAGAACATGTCGAGGTCGGCGTCGTCGAGGGCCCAGGCGGGCTCGATGAGCAGCCGCACCTCGCCCTGCGGCGTGAACTTCACCGCGTTGGAGAGCAGGTTGCGCAGGATCTGCTGGAGCCGCTGCTCGTCCGTCCACAGGGTGCCGGGGATGTCGGGGGAGACGTCGACCGCGAAGGCGAGCCCCTGTTCTCCGGTGACCGGGCGGAAGGTGGCCTCGACGTAGTCGACGAGCTGGGCGATGGAAACATCGCTGGGCTGCACCTCGGCGCGGCCGGCCTCCACCTTGGACAGGTCGAGGATCTCGTCGATGAGCAGGAGCAGGTCGCTGCCGGCCTTGTGGATGGTCTGGGCGAACTCGACCTGCTTGGGCGAGAGGTTCTCCTCGCCGTTGTCGGCCAGGAGCCGGGCCAGGATCAGCAGGCTGTTGAGCGGTGTGCGCAGCTCGTGCGACATGTTCGCCAGGAACTCCGACTTGTACTTGGAGGAGACCTGGAGCTGGTGGGCGCGCTCCTCCAGGGCGTCCCTGGAGCGCTGGATCTGCTGGTTCTGGAGTTCGATGGCGCGGTTCTGGTTGGCCAACTGGGTGGCCTTCTGCCGGAGCTCGGCGTTCTTGCCGCGCAGCTCCTCCTGCTGGCGCTGGAGCTCGTTGGACCGCTCCCGCAACTGGCCGGCGAGCTGCTCGGACTGTTCGAGCAGGTACTCCGTCTGGTTGTTGGCCAGGATGGTGTTGATCGTGGTCCCGATCAGGGAGCCGAGCTGGCGCAGGAAGTTCTTGTGGATCTCGCGGAACTCGGTGTAGGCGGCGAACTCCAGGACGCCCAGCGAGCGCTCCTCGGAGACGATCGGCAGGATGTACAGGTACCCGGGCTCGGCCTCACCCAGCCCCGACCGCACGTTGACGTAGCCCGAGGGCAGGTTGCCGACCTGCTGCTCGACCTGCTGCTCCAGGGCCTCCCCCGCCAGGCCGACCCCCTTGCGGACCCGGCGTCTGGGCTCGTCGGGTGTGCAGCCGAAGCCCGCGTAGAGCCGGAAGACGTCCTCGTCCCCCTGGTCCTCGGGCAGGTAGCAGGCGCCGTGCTGGGCCTTCACCAGCGGGGTCACCTCGGTCATGATCAGGCGTGCCAGCTCGTGCAGGTCCCGGTGGCCCTGGATGTGGCCGGAGATGCGGTTGAGGTTGGACTTGAGCCAGTCGGCGTCGCGCTGCGTCTCCGTGGTCTCGCGCAGGTTCGACACCATCAGGTTGATGTTGGCCTTGAGCTCCTCCATCTCGCCCCGGGTGTCGACCTGGATGTTGCGGGTCAGGTCGCCCTTGGCCACGGCGTTGGCGACCTCGGCGATCGCACGCACCTGGGTGGTGAGGTTCCCGGCCAGGCCGTTCACACTGTCGGTGAGCTGGCGCCATGTACCCGAGACGCCCTCGACCCGGGCCTGGCCGCCCAACTGGCCCCGGCTGCCCACCTCGTGGGCCACGCGCGTGACCTCGCTGGCGAAGGAGTCCAACTGGTCCACCATCGTGTTCACGGTGGTCTTGAGCTCCAGGATCTCGCCCTGGGCATTGACGTCGATCTTCTTCGTGAGGTCGCCGGCGGCCACCGCGGTCGTCACCTCGGAGATGTTGCGCACCTGCGTAGTGAGGTTGTGCGACATCGAGTTGACGTTCTCCGTCAGGTCCTTCCAGATGCCCGACACGCCCTTGACGTTGGCCCGGCCGCCGAGCTTGCCCTCCGTGCCCACCTCGCGCGCCACCCGGGTCACCTCGTCGGCGAAGGCGGAGAGCTGGTCGACCATCACGTTGATGGTCTCCTTCAGCTCCAGGATCTCGCCCTTGGCGTTGACCGTGACCTTCTTGGTCAGGTCGCCGGCGGCCACCGCGCGCGTGACCATGGAGATCTGCCGCACCTGATAGGTGAGGTTGTTGGCCATGGAGTTGACGTTGTCGGTCAGGTCCTTCCAGACCCCGGAGATGTCGCGCACGTGGGCCTGGCCGGCCAGCTTGCCCTCGGTGCCCACCTCGCGCGCCACCCGCGTGACCTCGCCGGCGAAGGAGTCCAACTGGTCCACCATCGTGTTGATGGTGTCCTTGAGGTCGAGCATCTCGCCCTGGGCGTCCACGGTGATCTTCTTGCTCAGGTCGCCCTCGGCGACGGCGGTGGTCACCTGCGAGATGTTGCGGACCTGGTAGGTGAGGCTGTTGGCCATGGAGTTGACGTTGTCGGTCAGGTCCTTCCAGATGCCCGACACGCCCTTGACGTTGGCCCGGCCGCCGAGCTTGCCCTCGGTGCCCACCTCGCGCGCCACCCGGGTCACCTCGTCGGCGAAGGAGTCCAACTGGTCGACCATCGTGTTCACGGTGTTCTTCAGGGCCAGCATCTCGCCCTGGACGTCCACCTCGACCTTGCGGGTGAGGTCGCCCCGGGCGACCGCCGTCGTCACCTGGGAGATGTCGCGCACCTGGTTGGTGAGGTTGTCCGCCATGGAGTTGACGTTCTCCGTCAGGTCCTTCCAGGTGCCCTGGACCCCGCGCACGTTGGCGCGGCCGCCGAGCTTGCCCTCCGTACCGACCTCGCGCGCCACCCGGGTCACCTCGTCGGCGAACGTGGACAACTGGTCCACCATCGTGTTCACGGTGTCCTTGAGATCGAGCATCTCGCCCTGGACGTCGATGGTGATCTTCTTGGTCAGGTCGCCCCGGGCGACCGCCGTCGTCACCTGGGAGATGTCGCGCACCTGGTTGGTGAGGCGGGAGGCCATCTGGTTGACCGACTCGGTCACCTCGCGCCAGGTGCCCGAGACCCCCTGGACCCGGGCCTGGCCGCCGAGCTTGCCCTCGGTGCCCACCTCGCGCGCCACCCGGGTCACCTGCTCGGTGAAGTCGCTCATCTGCCCGGCCATCCGGTTGACGGTGGTGGCCAGGCGCAGCAGGTCGCCCTTGAGCTCGCCGCTGCGGCCCTCGGTGGAGGCGCGGCGGCTGAGCTCGCCCTCGGCGACGGAGTCGAGGACCCCGGCGACGTCGGTCACCGGTTCGGCGACCTCGTCGAGCAGGTCGTTGAGCGCGCGGGCGCTCTCGCCCCAGGCGCCGCGGGAGGGGTTGACCGCGACGCGCTCGTGCAGCCGCCCCTCGTTGCGGACGACGTCACCGACGCGCTGCAACTCGCTGCTGAGCTGCTCGCTGTGGTCGACCACCTCGTTGAAGACCGAGACGATCTCCCGGATCCTGCCGTTGCCGCGTGCGCGCAGACGCACGCTGAAGTCGCCGTCCCGCATGCGGTACAGGGCACTGAGGATCTCGTCGAGTTGTTCCTCGGCCAGTTCCCTCGTCGCCTCCGGCATCGAACTCTCCAACCTGGGGTGGTCCACCTCGGCCCCGTGCGCGCGTCCACGAAACGGATGTGTCGGTCACTTACACTAACCGGCTCCGGCCCCCGCACAGTCGGGTTCGGCCCAAATTCGTTGGGGGCGGGCCGTCCGTGCCCTGCCGCGGGGACCCTCCGGGCTCCCCGACCCGCGTATCGTGGCACTGGCGGCCCTTTCCACCGCCGCCCACGCCCAGCGACGAAGGACACCCCGGTCTTGTCTGCACCAGACGACACGTCCAAGGCCACCCGACACGTGTTCCCGCCCGCCCCGGAAAGCGCGGCGGCGGCTCGGGAGTTCGTCCACGCGCGCCTGCTGGCCTGGGGGGTGCGGGAGCCGCTCGACGACGTGGTCCTGCTCGTCAGCGAACTGGTCACCAACGCCGTGGTCCACGCCCGTTCGCCGCTGGAGGTCGCCCTCCGCCGGGCGGACGGCCAGATCGAGGTGATGGTGACCGACGCGGTGCCCCGCGGCACCGTCCCACAGGCGGGACCCCTGCGGGTGGATGCCTCCGCTCCCCCGGACAACTCCCGCGGCGGCGGCCTCGGCCTGGCCCTGGCCTCGGCCATCGCCTCCAGTTGGGGCGTGAGCTACGGGCACGAGGACAAGGCGGTGTGGTTCCGCGTCCCGGACGGCCCCCGCGGCTCCGCGCCGGGCCGCGCCTCCCTGGAGTCCCCGCCGGTGCGCCGGGTCCCGGAGCGTCCCGCCCGCCCCAGCACGTGGTCGTCGCTGGACACCGCCCTGAAGTCGCGGCTGAGCCTGCCGCAACTGCTGGAGCGGACCGTGGAGACCGCGGCCGTCGCCCTGGGCGGGGACGCGGCCTACATCACCCTGGCCACCTCGGACGAGACCATGTGGGAGGTGCGCTGCGCGGTCGGCCTGACCCACGGCGAGCCCTGGCGCCCGCTGCGGGTGCGCACCGAGGAGACCTTCCCGTCCGCGGCGCCGGAGCCGGGCCCGGTGATCAACGACGATCTGATGATCGCGCGCGCCCACCGGGGCCGGCTCTCCCGTGCCGGAATGCGCTCCCTGGTGACCGCTCCGCTCATCGTGGACGGCCGGGTGACGGGGCTGCTGGGCGTGGCCTCCAAACGCACCCGGCACTTCGGCCCCACGTCTTCACAGCGCCTCCAGGACGGCGCGGACCGCATCGCGCTGCCCGTGGAGCGCGCCCGGCTGGCCGAGGTGGAGCGGGGCCGCAGGGCCTCGCTCAGCTTCCTCGCGGAGGCGAGCGACCTGCTGGCGGGAACCCTGGACGAGCGCATGACCGGTGCGCTGGCCGCACAGCTCATCACCTCGCGCCTGGGCCGGTGGTGCGCCATCCACACCACCAACGAACTGGGCGCTTTCCAGTTGTCGCACGTGGCGCACGGCGACGAGAAGCTCAACGACATCCTCCGCGGCCTGCTGTCCGACATGCACCCGCGCGAGCAGCTCGACCCGACCCCCCTGTGGACCCCGGCGGAGCTGTCCAAGGAGGGGCTGGGCGAGGAGCTCGTCCGCGAACTCGCCCACGGCCCCGCCATCAGCGTGCCGCTGGTGGCGCACGGCCGCGTTCTGGGGTGGATGACGGTCGGCAAGCACGAGTCGGAGGACTTCACCCGCGACGAGGTCGACGTGGCCGACGACCTGAGCAGCCGGGTGGCCTCGGCGATGGAGAGCGCCCGGCTGCACGAGCGGCAGGCCGCCATGAGCGACGCCCTCCAGCGCAGCCTCCTGCCCGCGAAGGAGAAGGAGCCGGTGATCCCCGGCGTGGACCACGCGGTGTTCTACCGGCCGGCGGACGAGAAGAACGTGGTCGGCGGCGACTTCTACGACGTGTTCGCCGCCAACGGCCGGTGGTGCTTCGCGGTCGGGGACGTGTGCGGGACGGGCCCCGAGGCGGCGGCGATCACCGGACTGGCGCGGCACACGCTGCGTGCGCTGGCCAAGGAGGGCTTCTCCCCCGCCTACATCATGCAGCGGCTGAACATGGCGATCCTGGAGGAGAACACCTCCACCCGCTTCCTGACGATGCTGTACGGGGAGCTGTCCCCCATCGCCGGCCCCGAGGGCGGTATCCGGCTGCGGATGGTGTCGGCCGGACACCCGCTGCCGATGCGGCTCAACCCGAGGGGTGAGGTGGCGGCGTTCGGTGCTTCCCAGCCGCTGCTGGGCGCCTTCGAGGACGTGGAGTTCTCGAACGAGAGCGTGGACCTGCGCCCCGGCGAGGTGGTCCTGGCGGTGACCGACGGTGTGACGGAGCGACGCAGCAACTCCGACATGCTCGGGGACGAGGGCCTGATGAAGATCTTCTCCGGCTGCTCCGGGCTGACCGCGCAGGCGGTGATCAGCAGGATCGACCGCGAGCTGGAGGAGTACGCCCCGGGCGGGCACACCGACGACACCGCGATGATGGTGCTGCGCCTGCTGTGAGCCGTCCCGGCCGGGGTCCTCACAGCCAGCCCATGTCCTGGGCGGTGCGGATGGCGGCCATCCGGTTCTCCGCGCCGGTCTTGCCGATGGCGTTGGACAGGTAGTTGCGCACGGTCCCCTCGGTCAGGTGCAGGGCTTGGGCGATCCGGGCGACGGTGGCGCCGTCGGAGGCCGCGCGCAGCACCTCGGCCTCGCGCTCGGTGAGGGGGCTCTCCCCGCCGGCCATCGCGGCGGCGGCGAGGTCGGTGTCGATGTAGCGCCCGCCCCCGTGCACGCGGCGGATGGCGCCGGCCAACTGGTCGACGGGGGCGTCCTTGGCCAGGAAGCCGCGGGCACCGGAGGCCAGGGCGCGGCGCAGGTAGCCCGGACGGGCGAAGCTGGTGAGGATGAGCACGCCGCAATCCGGGGCCCGCTCCTTCAGTGAGACCGCCGCCTCCAGCCCGGTGAGGCCCGGCATCTCGATGTCCAGGACCGCGATGTCGGCACCCTGTTCCAGGACGGCGTCGCCCACCAGGTCGCCCCGGCCGACCTCGGCGACGACGTCGAGGTCCTCCTCCAGGCCCAGCAGCGCGGCGATCGCCCCGCGGACCAGGTGCTCGTCATCGGCCAGAACGATCTTGATCAAGGTCTGCCCTTCCTGTGCGCCGCTTTTATACGGAGGAGGTATGTTTCCATCACAGATAGTGCATATGCGAGACACGGGGGTCGGTGGCCGCCCGGGCCCCACGCGCACCGGAACGACAGGGACTCGAAACCCTGGTATATCGGTCTCTCACCCTGTTCTCACCCGCGCGAACCATCATGGATCCCGTCAGTAGGCATCGTCCCGCAAGTCGGAGGCTGAGTTGAACCCCAACGAACCGAGTGCAGGCCAGGCGGACGGGGACGGCGCTCCCGACGAGCGCCCCGCCCAGACCCCGGATCAGCGCGAGGCCGCCGCCGGGGCGCAGGGGCACTCCCCCCGGTTCGAGGACACCGGGGCCGACCCCGAAACGCCGCGTGAGCAGCCCGCCGGGACCGGAACGACCGGGGAGGCGCCCTCGGGAGAGCCCTTCGCCGGGGCCGCTGACCAGGCGGAGAGCGGACCGCGGTTCGCCCCCACCGGCCGGGGACCGGAGCCCCGCGGCTGGGCGGCGGACCCCGAGGGGCCCGGACAGGCCCCCTACACCTACCCGCCGCCCGGGGCGGCGCACGCACCCGGCTGGAGCCAGGGCCACACCGGCCAGTACGGCCAGCCGGGCCAGCAGTACGGCTCGCACCAGAGCGGCCCCGGTGGACCGTACCCGCCGCACGGTGCCCCCGGGCAATACCCGCAGGGGGGAGAGACCGGAGCCTTCGCCGCGGGCGGCCACCCCGGGTTCGGCGGCGGTCAGCCGCCCTACGGCCCTCCGGCCCCGCCCGCCCCCCGCGGCGGGTCGAGCGGCCGCGGACGGGTTGTCGCCATCGCCGCGATCACCGCGCTGGCCACCAGCCTCGTCGTCGGCCCGATCGCGGCCGCGGGCACCGCCTACCTGCTGCCCGGCGGAGGGTCGATCAGCTCGCTCACCAGCGAGCAGGGCACCACGCCCACCGAGGGCGAGGTCGGAGCCGTCGCCGAGGCCGTCCTCCCCAGCGTGGTCTCCATCCAGACCGTCAACGGGAGCGGCAGCGGCGTGATCATCTCCTCCGACGGCGAGATCCTCACCAACGCGCACGTCGTGGAGGCCGCCACCCAGAGCGGCGGCCCCCTCCAGGTGCAGTTCAACGACGGCACGACGGCGACCGCGCGGGTCCTGGGTTCGGACACCGTCTCCGACATCGCGGTGATCCAGGCGGAGGGGCGCACCGGCCTCCAGGCCGCGACCCTCGGCGACTCCGACCAGGTGGGCGTGGGCGGCGACGTGGTCGCGATCGGTTCGCCGCTGGGCCTGTCCGGCACGGTGACCTCCGGCGTGGTCAGCGCGCTCGACCGGCCGGTCAACACGGGCGTGATCGAGAGCGCCGCCGGCCAGACCTCCACCGTGATCAACGCGATCCAGACCGACGCGGCGATCAACCCCGGCAACTCCGGCGGGCCGCTGGTGAACCTGAACGGCGAGGTGATCGGGATCAACACCGCGATCGCCGGGCTCTCGGAGGAGAGCGGTTCGGTCGGCCTGGGCTTCGCCATCCCCATCAACCACGTCCGCCCCATCGCCGAACAGCTCATCGAGGAGGGCAGCGCCACCTACTCCGCGATCGAGGCGACCATCACCGGAAGCAGCACCGGTGGGGCGACGGTCGTCGAGGTCAGCGAGGGCGGCGCCGCCGACCGGGCCGGGATCGAGGCCGGGGACGTCGTCGTGGGTGTGGACGGCGAGGTCGTGACCTCACCGGACCAACTGATCGCGCTGATCCGGTCGCACCGGCCCGGCGACGAGGTGACCTTCGAGGTGCTCAAGCAGGGTTCGGGAGAGGAGCAGGAGGTGATGGTGACGCTCGGGGAGCAGACCTCCTCCTCCGTCCGCTCGGGCGAGGACGGGAACTGATCCCGCGCCACCGACCCGCGAGCAAGGGGACGGCCGCGGCCACGGGGGCCGGCCGTCCCCTTTTCCGTCGCCGCGGCGCCGACTGCGGTCAGTCGTGCTGTTCCGATGGTGTGTGCAGCGGCAGTGCGAACCCGACGACCGCGCCACCGCCCTCCCGGTTGCGGGCGGACACCGTGCCCCCGTGGTCGAGCGCGATGTCGCGGACCATGGCCAGACCGAGCCCCGAACCGGGCAGGGCGCGCGCCTCCGTGGTCCGGTAGAACCGGTCGAAGACCCGGCCCAGCTCGTCCGGGCCGATCCCCGGCCCCCGGTCGAGGACCTCCACCGCCCCGCACCGGACCCTGATCTCGATGGGGGCCGTGCCCTCGGCGTCGAACTTGGCGGCGTTCTCCACCGGGTTGGCGACCGCGCGCTCCAGGGCCCCCGGACGCCCCCAGACCACGCTGTCGTCCGCGTCCACGACGATCTCGCGTCCGGTGCGCCTGCGGGTCCTGGCCGCGACGCGCTCGGCGACCCCGCGCAGCTCCACCGCGCTCCGGGGCTCGTCCTCCCGCTCGCCGGTGGCCAGCCCCACGAGTTCGTTGACCAGGGAGGTGAGCTCACGCGTCTCACCGCGCAGGTCGTCGATGAGCCGTCCGCGCGCCTCGGGGCTGAGCCGGTCCACCCGGTCCAGAATCTGGACGTTCGTGTACAGGCTGGTCAAAGGGGTGCGCAGTTCGTGGGCGGCGTCCTGCACCAGCCTGCGCTGCTCCTCCTTGGACCGGGCGAGGCGGGCGAGCATGGCGTCGAAGGCGCTGCCGAGACGGCCCACCTCGTCGCGGTCGGCCCCGCCCCGCTCCGGTGTGACCGTGTCGAGCCGACCCGTGGAGCTGACGTACTCGGCGGCGTCGGTGAGGCGGACCAGGCGGCGCGTGGTGCGGCGGCCCATGAGCCAGCCGGTGCCCGCGGCGGCCAGGGCCACCAGCGCCCCGGCCCACAGGATCTGGGTGGCGAGCCGGTCGATGATCTGCTCGCTCGGGGACAGCGGCTGGAGCAACTGGACCGCGCCGCCGCCACCGCCGATGGAGACCGTCGCCAGTCGGAAGGTGCGGCCGTCCACGGTCACCTCGCGCGTCTCGTGCACACCGGGCTCCCCGGATCCGGCGACCGCCAGATCCCGGTCGGTGAGGGGGGCGACGACCACGTGGTCGAGGTCGGCGGGCGGGACCCGGCGTTCGCCGTCGGGGCTCAGGTACTGGGCCTGGAAGCGTTCGCTGGAGGTGATGAGGAGCCTGGAGCCGACCGCCTCGGCCGCACCGGACTCGTATCCGGCCACGAGTTCGTCGGACAACTGCCGTACCGTGCCGTCGAACTCCCCCTGGGCGTCGGCCCGGATGAGGGAGGCCGCGGTCGAGTAGGCGAGGGCGCCCACGAGGACGACGGTCGCGGCGGCCACGAGCGCGAACAGGACGGCGAAGCGGGTGCCCAGCCGCCAGTCCCGGGGGCGCCTCAGGGGTCCGCGCGGGATCGGGCACCGGCGCGCGGCACTCACCGGCGGAGCGTGTAGCCGACGCCGCGCACGGTCTGGATGAGCCCGTCGTCACCCAGTTTCCGGCGCAGGTAGCTGATGTACACGGCCAGGTTCTTGGACTCGGGGCCGAAGTCGTAGCCCCAGATGCGGTCGTAGATGGTGACGTGGTCGAGGACGATCCCGGCGTTGCGGACCAGCAGTTCGAGGAGGTCGAACTCGGTCTTGGACAGGTCGATCTCGCGTTCGGCGTACCAGACCCGGCGGGCGAGCGGGTCCAGGCGCAGCCCGCCGACCCGGAGCGGCCCCTCCTGCGCCCCCTCCTCCGTGACGGGGGCGGCCCTGCGCAGAAGGGCCCGCAGCCGTGCCAGGAGTTCGTCGAGTTCGAAGGGTTTGGCGAGGTAGTCGTCGGCGCCCGCGTCGAGGCCGGCCACCCGGTCGGGGGTCTCCACGCGCGCGGTGAGCATGAGGATCGGGGTGCGGTCGCCCTCGGCGCGCAGGACGCGTGCCACGCCCAGGCCGTCGACGCCGGGCATCATGACGTCGAGGATGAGCAGGTCGACCGGGCCCGCGTGTACGGAGGCGAGCGCCTGGACCCCGTCCTCCACCGTGCGCACCTCGTACCCCTCCAGTTGGAGGGCGCGTTCCAGTGAGTCCCTGATCGCCCGGTCGTCGTCGGCGACCAGGACCGTGGCTACGGCTTCCATGGCGCCATGGTCCACCATCGGGGTGAGAGGCCGGTAAGAGGCGCGCGTGCCGGGGGCCGGGTCAGGGTGTGCGCTTCATCCCGGCCGCACGGCCCTTGCCGGCCACCACGAGGGCCATCTTGCGCGAGGCCTCGTCGAGCATCTCGTCACCGAGCATGACGGCGCCACGGCGGTCGACGGTGGTGGCGTGCTCGTAGGCGTCCAGGATGCGTTCGGCGTGGTCGTAGTCCTCCTGGGAGGGGGTGTAGGCCTCGTTGGCAGCCGCCACCTGGAGGGGGTGCAGCACCCATTTGCCGTCGAACCCCAGGGCGGCGGTGCGCCCGGCGGAGCGACGGAAGGCGTCCACGTCCCTGATCTGGAGGTAGGGGCCGTCGACGGCCTGGAGACCGTGCGCCCGCGCGGCGGTGAGGATGCGCATGAGCACGTAGTGGTAGGCGTCGCCGGTGTCGTAGCCGGGCGGCTGCTCCCCCACGACCAGGGTCCGCATGTTGAGCGAGGCCATGAAGTCGGCGGGCCCGTAGACGAGGGACTCCAGCCGGGGCGAGGCGGCGGCGATCGCGTCGATCTCCGTCAGGCCGCGCGCGTCCTCGATCTGCGCCTCGATCCCGATCCGGCCGACCGGGAGCCCGGCGGCGCGTTCGATCTGGGTGAGGAGCGTGTCGAGCCAGTGCACGTCGCGCGCGGAGGTGGTCTTGGGCAGGACGAGGCAGTCCAGGTTCGCTCCGGCGCCCTCCACGACGGAGATCACGTCCCGGTAGGCCCAGGGGGTGGAGGCGTCGTTGACGCGCACGGAGCGCACCTTGCCGCCCCAGCCGCCCTCGTTGAGCGCGGTGACGGCGGTCTCCCGCGCCGCCTCCTTCTCCAAAGGGGCGACCGCGTCCTCCAGGTCGAGGAAGAACGCGTCGGCGTCCAGGCCCCGCGCCTTCGCCACGAACCGGGGGTTGGATGCCGGGACGGCGAGTACCGACCTGCGCGACCTGAGTTCACCCATCGACTCCTCTTCCTCCCGGGTGCCGTGCGCCACGTCCGCACGGCCCATCATGGCACCGCACCGTGCGTAGGGTGTGCTCCGGGGCGGCGTGACACGCCCCGGTTGCCGCCACGACCAGGAGATGCGCATGTCCGCCACGTCCCACCCGACCAGCGCCCACTGGGGCAGTTACCGGGTGCTCGTCGACGACGGCCGCGTGGTGGGGGTGCGCCCGGACCCCGAGGACCCGGCGCCCTCCCCAGTGATGGCCAACACTCCGGGGGCGCAGCACCACGCCTCGCGGGTGGCGCGCCCCGCGGTGCGCCGCCGGTGGCTGGAGCACGGCCCGGGGCCGGACCCCCGCCGGGGCGATCCCGGCGACGCCTACGTCGAGGTGGAGTGGGCGACCGTCCTGGACGTGCTCGCGCGCGAACTGGACCGGGTGCGCACCGAGCACGGCAGCGCCGCGATCTACGGGGGCTCCTACGGCTGGGGCAGCGCGGGCCGGGTGCACCACGCCCAGAGCCTGCTGCACCGGTTCCTCAACACGATCGGCGGGTACACGCGCTCGCGGACGACCTACAGCCACGGGGCCGTGGAGGTGCTCATGCCGCACCTGCTGGGCACCCCCGCCGCCAACCGGCTGCTGCACCGTGCCCCGTCGTGGACGGCGATCGCCGAGCACACGGACCTGCTGGTGAGTTTCGGCGGGCTGCGGGTGTCCAACACGTGGACGTCCTCGGGCGGGCGCGGCGCGCAGACTGCCGCGCCCGCGATGCGCGCCGCCGCGGAGGCGGGGGTGGAGCTGGTGTCGGTGTCGCCCCTGGCCGACGACACCGCCGAGGACTCGGGGGCCGAGCACCTCTCCCTGGTCCCGGGAACCGACACCGCGGTGATGCTGGCCCTCATGCACGTGCTGTTCGCCGAGTCCCTGGCCGACACCGCGTTCCTGGACCGGTACACGGTGGGCGCCGACCGGATCCGCGCGTACGTGGCGGGCGAGCGCGACGAGCACGGCCGCCCCGGCGGCGTGGAGCGCTCACCGGAGTGGGCGGCGGGCGTCAGCGGGGTACCCGCCGGGGAGATCCGGGCGCTGGCGCGGCGCATGGCGGGGCGGCGCACCCTGGTGAACGTGGGCTGGTCGGTCCAGCGCGCCCGGTTCGGCGAGCAGCCGCTGTGGGCGGGGCTGGCGCTGGCGTGCTGCCTGGGTCAGGTGGGCCTGCCGGGCGGCGGGTTCGCCTCGGGCTACGGGTCCATGGGCAACTACGGGGGCGGGTCGACCCCGCTGGGGCTGCCGCGGATGCCGCAGGGAAACAACCCGGTGGACTCCTTCATCCCGGTGGCGCGTGTGGCGGACATGCTGCTGCACCCGGGCGAGGCGTACCGGTTCGACGGCCGGGACCTGCGCTACCCGGACGTGCGGCTGGTGTACTGGGCGGGCGGGAACCCGTTCCACCACCACCAGGACCTGGCGCGGCTGAGCCGGGCGTTCGGCCGGGCGGAGACCGTGGTGGTGCACGAGACGCACTGGACGGCCACGGCGCGGCACGCCGACATCGTGGTCCCGGCGACGACGGTGCTGGAGCGCGACGACCTGGCCGCGAGCCAGGGGGACCTGTCGGTACGGGCGATGCCGCGCGCGGTGGCCCCGCACGGGCAGGCACGCGACGAGTACGACACCTACGCCGACCTGGCCAAACGGCTGGGGGTGCGCGAGGCGTTCACCGAGGGCCGCACGAGCGGGGAGTGGCTGCGGCTGGTGTACGGGCGCTGGCGGTCGATGCTGGCCCGGCACGGGCTGGAGGTTCCCGGGTTCGAGGAGTTCTGGGAGCGCGGCCGGGTGGAGATGCCCGGCCGGGTGGAGGACGAGGCGCTGCTGGGTGGGTTCCGCGCCGACCCGGAGGGGAGTCCGCTGCGCACGCCGAGCGGGCGGATCGAGCTGTTCTCGGAGGCCATCGCCTCCTTCGGGTACGAGGACTGCCCCGGCCACCCGGTGTGGCTGCCCTCCCCCGCGGTCGCCGAGGACGACGCGTGGCCGCTGGTGCTGCTCGCCAACCAGCCGAGCGGGCGTCTGCACAGCCAGCAGGACATGGGCGCGCACAGCGCCGCGCAGAAGGTCCGCGGGCGGGCGCCGCTGCGGATGCACCCCGACGACGCGCGGGCGGCCGGGGTGGCCGACGGCGACGCGGTGCGGGTGAGCGGCCCGCGGGGCTCGTGCCTGGCGGGGCTGGTGGTCAGCGACGCGCTGCGGCCGGGGGTGGTGCAGCTGTCGACGGGCGCCTGGTACGACCCCTCGGCGGAGGGGGTGACGTGCGCGCACGGCAACCCGAACGCGCTGGCCGAGGACGTGGGGACCTCGTCGCTGGCCCAGGGGTGCACGGGCCAGCTGGTGCGGGTGCGCGTGGAGCCCTGGAGGGGTCCGCTGCCGCCGGTGCGTGCGTTCGAGCCGCCGAGGGGTGTCGCCTCGGTGTGACACGTCCGTGATGTGATCCGCCCTGCCGTCGAGGTTCGCCCCAGGGAGAACCCGGGGCCCGAGGTTCGCCTTGAGGCGAACCTCGGGCCACCGCCGCGCACGCCCGGTCCTATACGGTGCTGGAGCCGGTCGGCACACCGCCCCTTACCACCCATAATCATGGACGGAATAGCGACCGGTCGTTATCATGGCCTCCATGGAAACCATTCCCATCACCGAAGCCAAGACCAGAATCGCCGAACTGGCCGACCGCGCCCAGCGTGAACACGCCGACTACACGTTCACCAAGAACGGCCGACCGGCCGTCGTGATGATGTCAGTGGCCCAGTACGAGTCCATGATGGAGACGCTGAGCATCCTCGCCGACCCGGAGACCCGCGCAGACCTGGCCGAGTCCGCGGACACCGAGGAGTTCACCAGCGAGGAGGAGATGGCCGACCTGATGGACGCACGGCTCGGTAAGGATTCCGCCGCGTGAGGATCGCCTACACACGGACTGCCAGGTGCGCCTTGACCGAGGATCTTCCCGAAGCAGTGGCCTCCGCCGCCTACGAGTTCATCAGCGGCCCGTTGCGCGAGAGCCCGTGGCGCGTAGGCAAACCCCTCGAAGAACCCTTCCGCGGACTGCACACAGCAAGGCGCGGAACCTACCGCATCATCTACAGGATCCGACCGGACAAGGAGGTGATCGAGATCCACTCGATCCGTCACCGACGGGACGCCTACCGCTCCTGACCCGTCAGCGGACGAGCAGGCGGTCCACCCGCCTGGGCAGCACCAACCCGGCCAGGCCCAGGACCGCGTACCCCGCCTGGCCGGGGGCGAGCATCCCCAGAACCACACCGGTGTTGGCGCCGGGCGAGCGCAGGAACTCGCCCATGCGGGGGTGGGTGTAGGGCACGCCGTTGCCGGACACCAGCAGCGTGAGCGCGGCGGCGAGCGCCAGGGCGGCCCACACGGTGTCGCCCGGGTCCAGGCCGACCGCCCAGGTCTGGATCCGGTCGAGGGCCAGCAGCGCGTAGGCGGGATCGCCCGCGGGCACGGCGCCCGTGGCCGCCACTACCGTGAACGCCACCGCGGCGAGGGAGGCGACCACCGCCATCCCTCCCGTCACACCGCCGGTGGCGGCGAGGCCGAGCCGGATGGCCAGGCTGTGGGCGCTCCTGGTGAGGTCCTCGCGGGCGGGGTAGCCGCGCCAGGGCCGTCCCTGCGAACGCGCCTCGCCCATCGCGTTGGCGCGCCGCCACCGCACGAACCGCCAGGTGTCGCACAGGGCGGCAGGGCCCCTGCGCGCGGCGATGACCATCACGGCCATCTCGTGCGCGATCATCGACACCGTCGTGGCGAGCGTGACCGGCAGGTCCGCCCAGAACAGCGCGGCCCGGCGGAACACCGGCGCGATGTCGCCCGGCACCCGGACCCGGGCGGAGATGGAGCGCCCCCACGCACGGCGCCGCAGCCGTGCGAGGGGCGGCTGGCCGGGCAGCGGCGGGGTGCTCTCCGCGGCCGTGGCGATCAGCCGGTAGTCCAGGGCCACCGCGCACAGCAGCGCCGCCGCCAGCAGCCACGGGGTGAGCACGCCTCCCCCGAAAAGGCCGTGGAGGAGGTCCGTGGCCGGGTGCAGCGCGGCCCCCGCCAGCACGGCGTTGAGGTTCAGGTGGTCGAGGAAGGCCGTGATCAGGGCGGCGGCGGGCAGCAGCCACAGCCATCCGCCGTAGCGGCGGCCGACGACCGCCAGCCCCAGGGCGGCGCCCACCAGGCCGCTGGTCACGGCGTGCCCGGCGAACACGGCGAGGACGGCCCCGTCGGGGGCGGAGAGGGTGCTGCCGCCGAGCACGCCCGTACCGGAGGGGGCGCCCGCGCCGAGGGAGACCTCGGTGAGCAGGCGCTCGGCGAGCTGGAACCCGGTTCCGGAGGCCGCGGCCAGGAGCAGGAAGTCGACGGCGGCCAGGCGCCGCGCCCGGCGCCGCGCCCGGCGGCGCGCCACCAGCGCCAGCACCGCCAGCGGCAGGAGTTTGCCCAGCTCCTCGATCGGCACGGCGACGTAGGTGTGCCCGGCCACGCCGTAGGGTTCGGCACCCAGCGCCGCGATCAGCGCGGACTCGGCCGCCGCGATCGGCCACAGCAGCAGGGCCCCGAGCGCGACGCCCCTGAGCAGGGTCGCGAAGGAGAGCGTCCGGGAGCGGGCAAAGAGCGCCAGGAGAAGCAGCGGGACGAACGCGGCCAGCAGCGCGGGAAGGACGGCGTCCAGCCCGGGGACGGCCAGGGGCGCGGCCAGTAGGACGACGAGCGCGATCCACCCCCACGCCCCCCGCAGGGCGCGCAGGGCGCGCAGGGCGCGGACGGTGCGCGGCGAACCGGTACGGGCGCGCTCGGGGACGCAGGCGAGGCGTTCGGCGAGGTCCGGGCCGGGGACGCGTGCGGCCTTGGCGTGGCGGGCCCCGGGTTCGACGCACTGGTAGAGCTGCGCTGCGCGGACGAGGTTGGATCCGCCGTCGTTGCGGGCCCGCGCGGCGAAGGTCGCACGCATGTGGGGGATGTCGGCGCCCACGAGGGCGCGGACGAAGTCGGCGGGCCCGGCCGCGACGGTGAGTTCGTCGGCGGCCACCAGGACGGCGGCGGAGAAGTCCTCGACGCAGACGAGGAAGTCCGTGGGCTCGGTGCCCCACCCCCGGACGAGGTCGAGGAGGGTGTCGGTGTCGGGCGGGATCTCCGTGACCGGCTCGTAGGAGAACTCGGCGCGCGTGCGGCAGACCAGGAGTCGCTCGACGCCCAGGGCGCGCCCGGCCTCGACGATCCCGCGGATGAGGTTGCGGTCGCGCGGGACGACGAAGGGGGTCGTGACCTTGCCGCCGGCCCTGACCCAGTGGGGGTCGAACTCGGTGGCGCCGGCGCAGACGCGCAGGACGAGGTCCCGCGCGAGCATGGCCTGTTCTTCCATGGGGGTCCTCGTACGTGCTGGGGGGCGGGTCCGCCGTGTCTCCCGGGGCGTCCCGGACCGAGCATAACGGCGTGCGGCACCCGGCGAACAGCCGGTGTCCCCGGCCGGGAAGCGCCGGTTCACGCCTCCGCCCTGTCGGACGGGCGTCGCGCGGGCCGGGGGCCGGGGCCGAAGGCGTCGGAGCACAGTTGGACGAAGTGCCGCGGGCCGGGCAGGTCGAGGGCCCAGCCGGTGAGCGCCCAGCCGAGGCTGAGGTGCTCCATCGCACGGGCCAGGGCGGCGGTGCCGCTCCAGCGCGGCCCCCGGGGAGTTCGTAGGTGAGCCGGTGCAGCAGCTCGGGGTGCTCGGCGGCGGGGCGAATGTCGAGTGCGACCGGCGCGCGGAGGGTGATCCACACGGCCAGGGAGCGGCACGGGGAGCACCCGGTGTCGACGAACAGGACGCCCCGGGCACGGCCGGGGGTGAACTCCACGGTGCGGCGGTCACCGACCGCCAGGCCCTCACCGCGGGCGCCGACCGGTTCGGGGAAGGGGACGGCGCGCAGGAAGAGCGCCTCGAACCCGGGGTACTCCGGCGGGTGCGGCCAGGGCTGCGGCGACCGCGCCGGGGTCCGCGTCGACGAACACACCGCCCTCTCCGGTGCCCGCCGTGGGCAGGAGGGTGGAGCCGCCCACGCCCTCCAGGGCCAGCGCGAACAGCAGCGGGACGGAGAGCAGGGCATGGCGCGAACCCTGGATCGCCCTCGTCGAACGGGAGTGGGAGCGGGTACTGGGCGGCTCCGCCCTCGGCAGGCTGCTGCCCGCCAAGGAGGTGGCCTACGGCGCGATCACCTACTACCTGGGCGTCAACCTGTTCTCGGTGCTGGACGAGGACCACACGCGCACCGAGGCGGTCCTCGGCCTGGCGTCGGAGCTGTCCCCGCGCGCGAGGCTGCTCACCCTGCGCATGCCCCGCAGGGGAAAGCCCGGGGGCGTAGGGTCTCCTGAGGAGGAGGACGCATGAACATCGAGGTGGCACCGGGGATCGAGTTCCCGGACACGGCCGACGGACGGACCTGGGTGGCGGGCGCCGTGATCGCCGACCCCCGGGGCAGGGTGTTCGCCCAGCGCCGCTCCCCCACACGCAAGGTGTTCCCGCACTGCTGGGACATCGTCGGCGGCCACGTCGAACCGGGCGAGACGATGCTGCAAGGGCTGGCGCGCGAGATCGGGGAGGAGACCGGCTGGCGCCTGACCGCGGTGCTCACGGAGCTGTTCTCCCTGGACTGGGACCCGGGCGACGGTGTGACGCGCAGCGAGGTCGACTACCTGGTGCGGGTCGAGGGCGACCTGTCGGCGCCCCGGCTGGAGCCGGACAAGCACACGGACTTCCTGTGGGTGGACGACGACAGCGTGGGCGTGCTGCGCGACGACCGCGACCCCGGCGACTACTTCATCACCGACGTCGTCCAGAAGGGCCTCGACGCCGCCCGCCGCCTGGCGTAGGCACGGCGGCGCTCATTCCACCCGATAGACCTCGTCGAGGGCCAGGGACAGCCCGTCCCACAGGTCCGTCGCACTGACCGGAGCACCTCCCCGGGCCAGCGCCGCCGCGCGCCCGTGCAGGTAGGCACCGCACGCCGCCGCCTCGTACGGCGGCAGCCCGCCCGCCATCAGCGCGCCGACCGCCCCCGCCAGCACGTCGCCCGAACCCGCCGCGGCCAGCAACGGCGTCCCCGTCGGGTTGGCGATCACGGGCAGGCCCGGCTGGGCGATGACGGTGGTCGAGCCCTTGAGCAGCACCGTGCACCCGAACCTCTCCGCCGCCCGCCGCACGTGCTCCAGCCGCCGCGCCTCGATCTCCTCGCGCTCGCAGCCCGGCAGCAGGCGGGCGAGTTCCCCGGCGTGCGGGGTCAGCAGCGTGTGCGCGGTCCGCTCGCGCAGGGTGTCGGCGAGCGGGACGTGCCCGTTGCCGCCGAGCAGGGTCAGCGCGTCCGCGTCGATGAGCAGCGGGCAGTCGCTGTCCAGGACGGCGTGGAGTTCGTCGATGTTGGCCGGCTGCGTCCCCCGGCCCGGCCCGATCACGAGCGCCGCCGCGCGGCCGGGGTCGAGCCTGGTGCTGCTCCTGGGGTCGAGCTCCTCGGCCACCGTCTCCGGCCAGCGGGCCAGGACCTCGTCGACGGCCGCGGCGGCACCGCCGTAGCGGACCATCCCCACACCGGTGCGCAGCGCTCCCCCGACGGTGAGCACCGCCGCGCCCCGGTAGCGGTCCGATCCGGCCCGCACCGCCAGCAGCCCTCTGCGGTACTTGTCGCTCTCCGCGCCCGGCCGGGGCAGGAGCGCCGCCACGTCCTCGGCCCGGGGGACGAGCAGCGCGGGGCCGCCGAGCTCCGGTGCCAGGCCGATGTCCACGAAGCGCACCCGCCCCGCCCGCGCGGCGCCGGGGTCGACGAACAGTCCGGGCTTGCGCGCGCCGAAGGTGACGGTGGTGTCGGCGCGCACGGCGTGCCCGGGCACCTCGCCGGTGTCGGCGTCCACGCCACTGGGCAGGTCGACGGCGACGACGGGCGCCCGCGTGTTCGCCGTGAGCACCGCCAGGGTGGCGTAGGGCTCGCGCAGCCCGCCGCGCCCGCCGATGCCCAGCATGCCGTCGACGACGAGGTGGGCGCCGAAGAGCTCCGCAGCGCCGTCCGGTTCGCCCTCGAACGGGCGTGCGCGCCCGCCCGCCGCGCGCAGCGCCGCCAGGCCGCCCTCGTGGGCGCGCGCACCGGCGAGCAGGGCGCGCACGGACGCCCCGCGCGCCGCCAGGGCCGCGCCCGCGTAGAGGGCGTCCCCGCCGTTGTCGCCGCTTCCGACCAGCAGCACCACGCGCGCCCCGTACACGCGGGGCAGCAGGCGAGCGCACTCCAGCGCCAGGCCGGTGGCGGCCCGGCGCATGAGCGTCCCCTCGGGCACGCGGGCCATGAGCGCGTGTTCGGCCTCGCGGACGGCGTCGACGGTGTGCGCGGACAGCACAGGGCCACCTCCCGGAACGGTTGGTCCCATCGTGCCGTACGAGGGCCGCCGCGCACGTGCGCCGCCACGCCCGAAGGTCTCGGTGACCCCGCAGGCCACATCAGTACCCAAAGTAGGGAAACGGCTACTCTTGGGCGTGTCCCCTTGTCACAATGGCCCTATGCCTCGACCGCGCCTGTACGTCTCCCGTTCGGACCTGGGCTGGGGTCCCACCCCGGCGTCGTACGCCGATCCCAAGTCCGGCCTGGTCATCCACTACGACAGCGTCGACCAGGGGCTCGCCGCCGCCCCCCACGCGGCGTGCCTCGACTACTGGCGGCGCACCCGCGCCTTCCACACCGGCCCGCGGCGCCGCTGGGCCGACCTGGCCTACTCGTTCCTGTGCTGTGCGCACGGCTACGTGGTCGAGGGGCGCGGCCTGTACCGGCAGCAGGCCGCCCAGCCGGGCGGCAACTCCACCCACTACTCGGCGACCCTGGCCACCGGCCCGGGGGACCCCGTTACCCCGGAGCAGATCGACGCCGTGCGCCTGCTGCGGGCGTGGCTGATGGAGCCCGACACCTCCGTCGCGGGCACGGTGCTGGGGCACCGCGACTTCGTGTCCACGTCCTGCCCCGGCGACACGGCCTACGCACTGGTGCGCGACGGCACGTTCACCCGGCCTCCCGGGGCCGGAACGGAAGGAGACGACATGCTCGGACTCAAGAGGGGCGACCGGGGGCAGCGCGTCACCCTGCTCCAGCAGATGCTCCTGTACGCGGGAGGCCGCCTGCCCGTCCACGGCGTGGACGGCGACTACGGGTCGGAGACCGCCGACGCGGTGCTGTCCGTGCGCAGGAGCATGGGCTCCTCGGTCACGAGCGGCGACGAGATCACCGGCTACGCGCTCGCGCAGATCCACGCCGCGGTGGCCCGCCGCCAGGCCGGGGCGGTGAGCTGACCCCTCCCCTGGGGTCCGCCGGGGCCGCCCCGGGTACTACGCTGTGTCGTAGACGAAGCGGGGCCGCTGACATGGGCGGACACCGGGGAGCACGAGTGGAGGCGGCGTGGTCGACTGGCTGACCATGACAATCCAGATGGCATCGCTGGCCATGGCCGGATGGTGCCTCGTCTCGACCTTCCGCGACCAGCCGATGCTGGTACCGCACCTGGTCGGCATGGGCCTGCTCTGGCTGCTGGTGATCGGCCAGGGCGTGGTCTCCACCGTGGCGCTCATCGGCGGTGAGGGGCCTGAGGAGACGGTGATGTACGTGTCCTACCTGGCCACCGTCGTCCTGCTGCCCCCGGCCTGCGCCGTGTGGGGGTTCATGGAGCGCAGCAAGTGGGGCTCCGCCGTCATCGCCTTCGCCTGCCTGGTCCTGCCGGTGCTCATGGTCCGCCTCGAACAGCTCTGGAACCCCGTTGTCTGACCCCACGGCACCCGACAAGGCCCTGCGTGCCGGGCCCGGACGGCTCCTGGTGGCCGTCTACTCGGTGTTCGCGCTGGCCGCGACCGCGCGCGGTACCTACCAGCTCGCCACGAGGTTCGACGAGGCCCCGGCCGCCTACCTGCTGTCCGTGTTCGCCGGAGCGGTCTACCTCGTGGCGGCCGTCGGCCTGGCCCGCGCGGGGCGGACCTCGCGCCGGGTCGCACTCGTCTCGTGCGCGGTCGAGGCCGTCGGCGTCGTCGCGGTCGGGGCCGTCGGCCTCCTGGCGCCCTCGCTCTTCCCCGACGACACGGTGTGGTCGGGCTTCGGCGCGGGCTACGGCTACGTCCCCCTGGTGCTGCCCTTCCTGGGGCTGTGGTGGATCCTCACGGTGCACCGAAAGGACCGCGTGCGAGCCGTGTGACCTGCGCCCTTCTCCGAGGGGCGGTTCCACAGCCGGAGGAACCAGCGGACTCGCGGACTTTCCGGTGCCGACCGGGCCACTCCTCTAGTCTGGCGGCATGTCAGACCATCGTGACCTTCCCGTGGCCGTTTCCGCCGACTGGCTCCGCGACAACCGCGACGGCGTGGTCGTCGTCGACTCCCGCTGGTACCTCGACGGCCGTTCGGGCCGTGACGCCTACCGCGCCGGGCACGTGCCCGGCGCCGTGTTCGCCGATGTGGACACCGACCTCGCCGCCCCGGCCAGCGCTCAGGACGGCCGCCACCCGCTGCCCTCCCCGACCGACTTCGCCGCTGCCCTGAAGCGCCTGGGCATCGGCGACGACTCCACCGTGGTCGTCTACGACGACGCGAACGGTTCCGTCGCGGCCCGGATGGTGTGGATGCTGCGTGCCCTGGGCACCCCGGCGGCGTTCCTCGACGGCGGTCTGGCGGAGTGGACCGGGGAGCTGGAGACCGGTGACACGACCCCCGAACCGGGGCGCCGCACCGCCCGGCCCTGGCCGCAGGAACGGATCGTGCACACCGACGCGGTCGCCTCTCTGACCGGCGACCCCGCACACCTGCTCCTGGACGCGCGCGCCCACTGCCGCTACACGGGTGAGGCGCCCGCGCCGGTCGACGCCCGACCCGGACACGTCCCGGGGGCCCGCAGTGCCGAGTGGCAGGGCAACCTCGACGAACGGGGTCTGCTGGCGGCTCCGGAGGTTCTGCGCGCACGCTTCTCGGCGCTGGGAGCCGACACGGCCGCCACCGTCACCGCCTACTGCGGGTCCGGGGTGACCGCCTGCCACGACCTCCTGGCGCTGGAGCACGCCGGATACGCCGGGGCCCGTCTCTACCCCGGTTCGTGGAGTCGTTGGGGAGGTGACCCCTCTCTCCCCGTAGAGACCGGTGACCGGGCACAATAGGATGTGCTCCCGCCCGATTCCTCCACATAACGCCCCCTGAAACAGGGGGCGCGACTGTCCGAAACCGGCCACCGAGGGAACCGGTGGGAGCCCCCTCACGTCTGACATGATCGGCACCCGCCCTACCCGCGAATCGAGGAACCTTGACTGTCGTTGTCCTGGCGGTGGCGATCGCCCTCGTCGCCGTCATCATCGCCGTCGTCGCCGTCGTCGTCGCTCTCAGGAAGAACCAGACGAAGACCGCCCCCCACACCCCGACCACCCCCAAGGACCCCTTCGCCCCCGAGGGCGACACCACCGGCGACCCCCGGACCCTCAAGGCCGGCGACATGCTGGACTGGGGCGTGGAGCGCACCTGGATCCGCGGCTCCCTGCGCCTGTCCCAGGGCGGTTTCACCTGGACGGAGCACTTCTTCGAGACGGACGAGGGCAAGGCCTGGCTGTCCGTCGAGGAGGACCCCACCCTGGAGCTGGCCGTGTGGGACGCGCGCCCCGACGTGGAGCTCACACCGCACGCCAAGACCCTGGAGTTCGAAGGCGTCACCTACCAGCTCGACGAGAAGGGCAGCGGCTCCTACCGCTCCGAGGGGACGACCGGCCTGAAGGCCGCCGGCGGTATGGACTACGCCGACTACGAGTCCTCCGACGGCCGACTGCTCTCCTTCGAGCGCTTCGACCACGGCCCCTGGGAGGTCAGCGTCGGTAGGAAGGTCCTCCCCGGCAGCTTCACGATCTACCCCGGGAGCTGAGCGCCGTGCTCGCGAGCATCAGCGTTCCCTTCGTCGACACCAGTGCGGCCGACCTGGTGTGGACGCTGGACCACCCCCTGATCGACCCCCTCGCCACCCGCAGTGTCGGCGCGCACGGTCCGCGAACGGAACTGCGGGTGCTCGGAGCCTCCCATCAGGTGGTCGTCGAGTCCCCCGCGGGCACACTGGTCGAGACCGTCGCCTGCCTGCCCGGTGTCGACGGGCGCCTCCCTGCGGTGACCGAGCGCTCGGTCGCCGCCGGCGGGTACCGTTTCCGTTCCAGCGTGGAGACCCTCTCCCCCGGTGAACTGCACCGCCGGGTGGGCCGGCTCCACGACGAGGTCACCGACGCCCCCGGCGGCCTCCTGGTCTCCTTCCCAGGAGACCGCCTCGCGGTGACCGCGCTGCACCTGACCCGCGGCGACGGCGGGCCGCTCACGTGGCGCACCTGGCACGCCTACCCCCAGAGCGGCGAGCTGGTGAGCACCGCGTCGACCGTGACCATCCCCTGACGTGAGGAGAACCCCCGCCATGAACCACCTCGGCAGCACCTCTACGAGAAAACGGCCCCTGACCGTCGCGGGCTTGGCGATGATCGCCATGGTGATGATGGTGTCCCTGCTCAGCGCCTGTTCCAACAACGGGCGTATCAGTTACTGCCCCGCGCAAGAGACCGTCCCCGACTCGCGTTACAGCGAGAGGAACTGCAAGAACGGGACCAGTCTCTACTGCCCCGACGACGACCACGTCACCGATCCCCGGTACGACGACGACGAGTGCGAGAACGACGGCGGGTATCGCGAAGGCGAAAGCTCCAACAGCGGAGGCGGCTTCTTCTTCTTCGGAGGCGGCGGTTCAGGAAGCAGCTACCGGGGAGGCGGTTCGGGCTCCGGCAAGTGACCCCTCTACCGAACCGCTGACCGACAAGGACCCCCCATGGCGGACGACGAATACGAGGACGTCGAGAACAAGGTCGCGCTCAACATCTTCCTGTCCCTCGCGGCCATCGTGGCGCCCTTGATCCTGGCCGCCTCCTGCGACAGTGACGGAGGCGGCTACCGGGGCGGCGGCGCGAGCTTCGGCAAGTAGCCTTCCGGCCACCGCTTCCACCGCCCCGACCAGCGCACATCCATCCCCCGACCCCGTGGAACTGGACCCATGAACGACCTTCTGTACAACTCCCTCGGAGCACTCGCCTACGGCGGCGTGGGCATCGTCATCCTCATCGTCGGCTACCTCGTCGTCGACCTGCTCACCCCCGGCAAACTCCACAAACTCATCTGGGAGGACCGCAACACCAACGCCGTCCTCCTCGTCTCCGCCAACACCCTCGGCGCCGCCATCGTCGTCTTCTCCGCCATCATGAGCAGCGAATCCGAACTCGGCCTCGTCCCCGGCCTGGTCTCCACCGGCGTCTACGGCCTCATCGGCCTCGCCGTCATGGCCCTGGCCTTCCTGCTCATCGACCTCGTCACCCCCGTCAAGATCACCGAGATGATCAGCAGCCCCGAACCCCACCCCGCCTCCTGGGTCAGCGCCACCTCCCACATCGCCATCGCCGTCGTCATCGCCGCCGCACTCACCTGACCCGCGGCCGACACACCCACCGGACAGGCACCACCGGGCTACCGAACGATCCGGCACAACCGGGCCGGCGCATGCCGGGGCGGGGGCTCCGCGGAGCCCCCGCCCCGGCATGGACCCGGTGACCCGCCGTGCCCGGTACAGCCATCACGGGTCGCCCGCGACAAGCCCGCTCCTCTGCGGCGACCGTGCCCCTTTCCCTGAGGAGAACCCCCCGTGAAGTACGCGTCCGAAGGCGGTGCCCACGCCGGAAACGGACAGCAGAGAGCCCGGATCACGGTGATCGCGGCACCGGCCGTCACCTTCCTGCTCATCGCCCTGCTCAGCGCCTGCGGCAACGGCGTACCGGCGAACGGCGCCGACACGGTCCGAACCGTCAGTACCGGCATCGGCTACTGCCCCGACCAGTCGGACGTGGCGGACTGGCGCTATGACGAGGCCGCCTGCGAGAACGGCACCAGCGACTACTGCCCCGACGACGACCACGTCACCGATCCCCGGTACGACGACGACCAGTGCGAGGACGACGTCGATACCGGCACCAGGACGACCACGATCAGGGCCGGAAGCGGCAGCACCGGAAGTACGAGCGGTACGAGCACCGGAGGCGGATTCCGCGGTGGCGGTCCTGGCTCGGGCAAGTAACCTGCGAAGGGGCGTATCCGCCACATACGCCCCGACCAGCGCACATCCATCCCCCGACCCCGTGGAACTGGACCCATGAACGACCTTCTGTACAACTCCCTCGGAGCACTCGCCTACGGCGGCGTGGGCATCGTCATCCTCATCGTCGGCTACCTCGTCGTCGACCTGCTCACCCCCGGCAAACTCCACAAACTCATCTGGGAGGACCGCAACACCAACGCCGTCCTCCTCGTCTCCGCCAACACCCTCGGCGCCGCCATCGTCGTCTTCTCCGCCATCATGAGCAGCGAATCCGAACTCGGCCTCGTCCCCGGCCTGGTCTCCACCGGCGTCTACGGCCTCATCGGCCTCGCCGTCATGGCCCTGGCCTTCCTGCTCATCGACCTCGTCACCCCCGTCAAGATCACCGAGATGATCAGCAGCCCCGAACCCCACCCCGCCTCCTGGGTCAGCGCCACCTCCCACATCGCCATCGCCGTCGTCATCGCCGCCGCACTCACCTGACCCGCGGCCGACACACCCACCGGCCCCCGCCCCCGGCCCGGCCCACCCCACAGACAGGCACCGCCCGTGACCGACACCGCCGAGACAGAGACCACCGAACGCACCGGCCCGCCGGGCACGAGGACCGGTTTCCGCCTGCCCGTACCGCCGCGGCTGGCACGTTTGCTCATCCTCACCGCGGTCTTCATCTGCGCCGCCTGCGGTCTGGTCTACGAACTGGCTCTGGTCGCCATCGGCAGCTACCTGCTCGGCGACACCATCACCCAGGCCGCCGTGGTCCTGTCGGTGATGGTGTTCGCCATGGGCATCGGCTCGCTGATGTCCAAGCGGTACCAGTCCAGCCCGGTGGTGGCCTTCGCCGTCATCGAGGGGCTGCTCTCGCTGGTGGGCGGCCTGTCGGTCCTCCTGCTCTACGGCGCCTTCGCCTGGCTGCACGCCTACCAGCCGGCCATGGTCGTGCTGGCCTTCGTCATCGGCATGCTCATCGGCATGGAGATCCCCCTGCTGATGACGCTCATCCAGCGCATCCGCAAACAGGAGGCCTCCGAGGCCGTCGCCGACCTGTTCGCCGCCGACTACGTGGGCGGACTCATCGGCGGTCTGGCCTTCCCGTTCCTGCTGCTGCCCCTGCTCGGCCTGCCCAAGGGCGCACTGATGGTCGGCGCGCTCAACGCCGTGGTCGGCGTGGCGGTGGTGCTCTGGCTCTTCCGGTCGCAGCTCACCCGGCGCGCCCACATCGCCCTGGCCACCGGGCTCGTCCTCATCGTCGCCGTGCTCGCCCTGGCCTTCGCCTACGCCGAACGCTTCGAGGTCGACGCCCGCCAGGCCCTCTACCGTGCCCCGATCGTGCACTCCGAGCGTTCCGACTACCAGGAGATCGTCATCACGCAGTCGCTGGACGGGGAGGACACGCGCATGTTCCTCAACGGCAGCCTGCAGTTCTCGACCCTGGACGAGTACCGGTACCACGAGTCACTGATCCACCCGGTGATGAACGGGCCGCACCAGGACGTACTCGTCCTGGGCGGCGGCGACGGTCTGGCACTGCGGGAGCTCCTCGGCTACGACGACGTCTCCTCGGTGACCCTGGTCGACCTCGACCCCGCCGTCGTCGAACTGTCCTCCACCGATCCGGTGATCAGGGCCGCCAACGAGGACTCCTTCGAGGACCCGCGGGTGGAGGTCGTCCACACCGACGCCTTCAACTGGCTCCAGGAGAACGCACGGACGTTCGACGCGGTGGTCGCCGACCTGCCGGACGGCTCCGACGTCGGACCGGCCAAGCTGTACTCGGTGGAGTTCTACTCCCTGATCAAGCACGCCCTGGCCGAGGACGGCCGTCTCGTGGTCCAGGCGGGGTCACCGTTCTTCGCGCCCGAGGCGTTCTGGAGTGTGAGCCACTCCCTGGAGGAGGCGGGGCTGGCCGCCACCCCCTACAACGTGGACGTCCCCTCCTTCGGGAACTGGGGGTTCTACCTGGCCTCCCACGACACCGCCCCGACACCGGCCATCCCGGAGGACGCGCCGCCGCTGCGCTTCCTGGACGCCGAACTCCTGGAGGCCGCCCTGGTGTTCCCGATGGACCGGCGCGACCCCGGGGTACGGTCGTCCACCCTCATGAACCCCCGCATCATCGACTACCACCTGGAAGGCTGGCGCGGGTACTGAGCCCTCCGGCACGGTCCCGAAGAGGGGGCACCGCGCGGCCCTCGGGTATCTCGGGCCGGTGGGCAGGCCACGCGGTGGATCGGAAAGCACCGGACACGGCCATCCTGTCCGGTTCGGGCACCGGCGCGGTGATGCGCCGTCCCGTTTCGGGCAATGCTGACTCCGACTTTTCCCGGGCTTTCCGCTCGGACGGGGTCAGAGGTGCACCAAACCGCTGTGTCCCCGTCTCCCTCACGCCTCACCGAGGGCGGCCAGGGCCATCACCGCACCGAGCTCCCAGCACGCCTCCCGGGCCGCCCCGTCGGGCCGTCCGGTCACCAGGACCGGGGGCCGGTGCCGCCGCCACCCCATCCCCTTGGTGATGGACTCCACAGCCCGCACCGCCCCCGAGGTGTCGTTGTCCCCGTGGACGAAGAGCGCGTAGGGCAGACCGCCCGTCCCGTCCTGCGCGGGATAGTACACATTGTCGAAGAAGTGCTTCAACGCCCCCGACATATACCCGATGTTGACCGGCGTCCCCAGCAGTACGGCATCGGCTTCCAGCAGGTCAGCGGCGGTCGCGGACAGAGCCGGCGTCGACCTGGCCGCCACCCCTTCGATATCGTCTGTGCGTGCGCCGTCGAGGACCGCCTCCAGCATCTCCTGGGTCGCGGGCGAGACGGTGTGGTGAACGATGAGCAGTCGAGCCATACCCCAACCCTAGGCACGCCACCGGAACCGCCACGGCTCTCCCGGCGTCCGAACCAGTAAGAACCCCAGCCGCGGATCGCGGGCGGCTCCGGACGACCACCGGGCCCCCGGGTGCGCCCGCACCCCGGATCGGGGGCACTCCGCCCCGCTCACGGAAGAAAGCCAAGGACCGCCATGAGCCAGCCTCCTTCGAACGGCCCCTACGAGGGCCAGCCCGCTGACATGCCCCCGCAGGGGCCCTACACCGGCGGCCAGCCTCCCGTGAACCCCCCGACCGGCGGCCAGCCCCCCATGGCTCCCCCTCCCGGAGACCCGCACGTCAACCCCTACGGCCAGCCGGGCATGCCCCCGCAGGGGGCCTACACCGGCGGCCAACCACCCATGGGTCCCCCGCCGGGCGACCCGTACGGCTACGGCCCACCGCCCGGCGACCCGTACGGCTACCCCTACGGCCAGCCGGGCATGCCCCCGCAGCGCAAGAAGACCTCCCCCTGGCTGTTCGTCGGCCTGGGCTGTGCCGGACTGTTCGTCCTCGGCGTCGTGGCCGTGGTCCTCATCGCCCTGGTCTTCAACGGCTCCGAGCCGACCGAACCCTCCACGCCCCAGGTGTCCAGCGGGTCGGAGGAGCCCGCGCAGCCCGAGGACCCGCCCGTGGACAACCCGGACATGCACCAGATCGGTGAGGAGTTCACCCACGAGGGGATGACCTACGTCATCACCGGTGTGGAGGTCGTGGACGAGTACCGCGGCTCGACCCCGTCCGGCGAGTACCTGGTCGTGTCCATGGACGTGGCCTCGGCCACCTCCGGCTCCGAGTGGTTCTGGATGGACGAACAGCGCGTCTACACCGCGGACGGCACCTGGTACGAGGAGGACTACGACCTCACCAACGAGGCCAACGGCGGCGTCAGCGTGATCGTGGACTCCGGCGACGGCTTCACCAGCGTGGCCATCCCCTTCGACGTCCCCGACGCCGACGCGATCACGCACATGGGCGTGAGCTCGGAGACCTACGGCGGCAACGAGACCGACGTCGCCCTGTCCTGGTAGGAGCGCGCCGTCCCGTGGGGGCGGGGGCCGGAAGGCTCCGGTCCCCGCCCCCACGGTCCGCCGGAGCCCTGTCACACCCCGCCCGCGTGCTCGCCTTCGTTGACCACCGAGGCGGTCAGCGCCGTGTCCTCACGCAGGCGGCGCGACGCCTTCCGCGTCCATCCGTCCTCGGGCACCGGCTCCGCGACGACGGACGCCCCGTGCACCAGGCCGCGCAGCGCCACCAGCGCCGCGGAGGGCAGCGCGCGGACCTCGTGTCCCGGCCCCAGCCCCCGCAGCGCCAGTTCCACGGGCAGTCCCGGGTCCACCAGGCGGACCCGCCCGTCCTCGGCCAGCCTGGCGAGGACCCGCGGGTCCTCGCGGTGGTGCGGACAGTAGGCGACGGGCCCCCGGCCGGTCTGCTCCTCCACCCAGGACAGGTAGGCGGGCAGGCGCAGGAGGCCGTCCTCGACCAGTGCGGTGCCGAGCACGATTCGCTCCTCGTCCGGAAGCTCGCGCTTCGGCAGCGAGCTCAGCAAGGGGAAGTCGTGCCGCACCACCCTGATGCCGACCGTCTCGGCCGCCGAGAGCAGCTCCCCCGGCAGGGGAAGCATGGTGAACACCGTCAGTCGCCCCTCGGCCGCCGCCGTGCGCAGCACACGCGCGGCGGAGCGGCCCAGGACGGTCCTCGGCAGGGTCCTGTGGTCCCGGGCCCGGACCAGCGCCTGCGGCGAGGGGCCGCTCAGCAGACGCAGCAGGTACCGGACGGAGAGCCCCTCATCGACGAACACGAGGCGGCAGCGCGGTGCCTTGCGCAGTGATCGCTGGACCCGGACGGAGAAGGGGTCGCCGAGCACCCAGGTGTAGTCGTCCGAACGGGGGCGCGCCGGACGCCGGACGAGCGCGGCGGGCTGGACCGCGGGATGGAGCCGACGCAGCTCCGCGTGCAGGGCGCTCAGCCCCGGAGCGTCCTGCCGGAGCATGACGATGCCGTGCGTGGACAGATCGCCGCTCGCGTAGGCCTCGACGGCGGACAGGAACTGCAGGGGGGACTCCACCCAGGCCGACCCGCGTGCTTCGAAGGCCCAAGGGACGTCGTCCATGGGAAAGAGGGAGTTCATGTGAGACTTTCACACCGAAGCCGACATGTGGCCTTTGACGATACAGACCACAAGTAACAGACCACACACGAAGCCGCGTCCCGGCCCGACCCGGTTGACGGCCCGCGCCAGTAGGTCCTCATCGGGGTGGGCGCTCCCCCAGCTCCCAGCCCGTCGGCGCAGTCGTCCGGGCGGTCATGAACACCACCGGCCACTGGAATGGCACACATCGCCACAAATAGCCACACATGACTACAAGATGACATGAACCACGCTCAGCAGGCTCGGAATCGCATGGCTTCCACGCCGACCTCACGACAAGGACTTGCGCAAGCAAGTGATTCACATCGCCTCGGGCGAACCCCGCTCGGGAGTCTCCGGTACGCAGGCCGAGGAGCCCACTTCTCGCCAGGGGACCAAGGCCGCCCGGGTCAGCGGTACCCGTCGGGGTTGGCCGACTGCCAGCGCCAGGCGTCGGCGCAGGCCTGGTCCACGGTGTGCTCGGCCCGCCAGCCGAGTTCGCGGACCGCCAGCCCCGGGTCGGCGAAGCAGGTGGCGATGTCGCCGGGGCGGCGGGGGCCCACCGCGAACGGGACGGCGCGCCCGCTGGCCCTCTCGAAGGCGCGGATCGCCTCCAGGACGGAGGTGCCCCTCCCAGTGCCCAGGTTGTACACCTTCAGGCCCTCCCGGCCCTCCAGGCGGTCCAGCGCCGCCAGGTGCCCCCTGGCCAGGTCGACCACGTGCAGGTAGTCGCGCACCCCGGTGCCGTCGGGGGTGTCGTAGTCGTCGCCGAAGACCGTGAGTTCGGGGAGCCTTCCCGCGGCGACCTTGGAGATGTAGGGGAAGAGGTTGTTGGGGATGTCGTTGGGGTCCTCGCCGATCAGGCCGCTGGGGTGGGCCCCCACCGGATTGAAGTACCGCAGCAGGGTGATCCGCCAGTCGGGGGAGGAGACCGCCAGGTCCCTGAGGATCTGCTCACCGAACAGCTTGGTCGCGCCGTAGGGGTTCACCGCGCTGAGCGGGCTGGGCTCGGTGATGGGGACGGTCTCGGGGTCGCCGTAGACGGTGGCTGAGGAGCTGAACACCAGGCGGCGGACCCCTGTCCGGTCCATGGCCTCCACCAGGGTGAGGAGCGCGTCCAGGTTGTTGCGGTAGTACCGCAGGGGCTGAGCCACGGATTCACCGACCGCCTTGAGCCCGGCGAAGTGTACGACGGCGTCCACGGCGTACTCGGCGAAGACGCGCTCGACCACCGCCGGGTCGGTGCAGTCGCCCTCCACGAACGGCACCGGTCGGCCGGTGATCTTCTCGACCCGCCGCACGGCCTCCGCACTGCTGTTCACCAGGTTGTCGAGCACCACGGCCTCATGGCCGTGCTCCAGCACCTCGACCGCAGTGTGCGAGCCGATGTATCCGGCGCCGCCTGTCAACAGAATACGCACGGTTCCCGCCCCTTCCTCGCAAGCACCTGTCCTCCGAGGTTACGCGCCTGTCGGCACCCCGTACGGACGACGCTCCCACCGGGACCTACCTGTCAGGCCGCCTCGGACCGCTACGGAAGGAGTGCCCTGATGTCGCTGTCGACCCGCTCGAACCGGCGGGTGTGCCGCCAGAGCTTGTAGACGAGCAGCGCCTCGAACGCGAGCATGAGGACGGCCGAACCCGCGATGAAGGCGAGCATCGCGACCACGGAGAACATCCCGGCCAGCGGGGCGACGATGAACACACCCATCTGGAACTCGATACCGCTGAACAGGTGTGGGCGGACCCGGTGGGCGCGCAGGAAACCCAGGAGCCGCCAGTAGGCAGAGGTCCCTCCGGAGGCCGGGGTCCGGGAACAGGGCCGCACCGGCCGGGAGCCAGTACCACTTACCGAGGAGGAAGCATGCCTCGTTCTTTCTTCCTGTCCTCGGCCCCCACTGTGAGGACACCTTGGGCGAACGAAGGCGGCGGCCGCACCGATGGTGCGGCCGCCGCAGGAGCCGGGTTCGGGGTTACTCGCCCTTCCACACGGGGGCGCGCTTCTCGGCGAAGGCCGCCGCCCCCTCCATCGCGTCGTGGCTGGCGAACACCGGTCCGGTCAGCTCACCCTGTTTCTGCCACATCTGCACGGTGGACCAATCGTCGGAGGCCTTGACGACCTCCTTGGAGACCTTCAGGGCCAGCGGCCCGTTCGGGGTGACGCGGGCGGCTAGGTCCCGGGCCCCGGCAAGCGCGCCCCCGCTGGGGGTCACCTGGTTGACCAGGCCGAGCTGCGACAGGCGCGGCGCGTCGACGAAGTCGCCGGTCAGGGCCAACTCCATCGCGATGTTGCGCGGGATGCGGTGGTGCAGGCGCAGCAGGCCGCCGCCCGCCGCGACCAGGCCGCGCTTGACCTCGGGGATGCCGAACCTGGCGTCCTCGGCCGCGACGACCAGGTCGCACGCGAGCACCACCTCGAACCCGCCCGCCAGGGCGTAGCCCTCGACGGCGGCGATGAGTGGCTTCCTAGGGCCGCGCTCGGTGAGGCCCGCGAACCCGCGGCCCTCGACGGAGGGGAACTCGCCCTTCACGAACGCCTTCAGGTCCATACCGGAGCAGAAGGTCCCCCCTGCGCCGGTGATGATCCCGACGCTCAGCTCCTCGCGGGCGTCGAGGTCGTCGAGCGCCTCGGCGACCTGGGCGGCCACGGCCGCGTTGACCGCGTTCTTGGCCTTGGGGCGGTTGATGGTGATGACGGCGATGCCGTCCTCAGCCGTGTAGAGAACCTCGTCGGACATGATCTCCCCCTACTTCGGCGGCATGCGCAGAGCGCCGTCGATCCGGACGACCTCACCGTTGACGTAACTGATCTCCAGCAGGGCGCGGGCCAGCCTCCCGAACTCCCCGGCGGTGCCGAGGCGCTTGGGGAACGGGATCGGCGCGGCCAAGCGCTGCTTGAACTCCTCGGCGCCCTCGCCCTCCCCGTAGATGGGGGTCTCCAGGATGCCGGGGGCGATGGTGTTGACGGTGACGCCGACCGCGGCCAGGTCGCGCGCGGCGGGCAGCGTCATACCGATCACGCCGCCCTTGGAGGAGGAGTAGGCGATCTGGCCGATCTGCCCCTCGATCCCGGCCAGCGAGGCGGTGTTGACGATGGCACCGCGCTCGCCGTCCTCGTTGACGGGCTCGGTCTTGGCGATCTCGGCCGCCGACAGGCGCAGCACGTTGAACGTGCCGATCAGGTTGACCTGGATGACCTTCTGGTAGCTGTCCAGGTCGTGCGGGTTGCCAGACCGGTCCACGGTGCGGGTCGCCCAGCCGATCCCGGCGCAGGAGACGGCCGCGCGGAAGGGCTTGCCGGTGTCGACGGCCGCTCGGACCGCGGCCTGGACCTGGCCCTCCTGTGAGACGTCCGTGGCGACGAAGACACCGCCGATCTCCTTGGCGATGGCCTCGCCGCGCTCGGCGTTGAGGTCGGCGATGACGACGGTGGCGCCGGCCGCCGCGAGTTCCTTGGCGGTGGCCTCACCGAGGCCACTCGCACCGCCCGAGACGAGGGCGGAGATTCCGTTGAGATCCATGGGCCGCACTCTACAGACGATGCGACCCACACACTAGAACCGGGTTCGGTTCAACGGGCCGCGTCGCGGCGCCCCGCCCCACGGGCCGCAGGGGCCACCCGAGAGCCCGCACGGACATCGCGTTCGTGTCGTCACCCCGGGCTACCTTCCTGCCATGAGAAGACCCGCGCTACTAGAGTGGCCCCAGGAATCGACTCTGGAGGATTCGATGCCCGCCCAGCCGCTCCCCGCATGGTTCACCCCACCGCCCGGCGGCTGGACCGCCGATGACATGGACAAGCTCCCTCCGGGCACGCCCCGGATGGAACTCATCGACGGAGCGTTCGTTTTGCTGTCTCCCCAGACCGGATTCCACACCAAGCTCATGTTCCGTCTGGAGGCCGCTCTGGACGATGCGGTCCCTCCGGGCGTCGACGTGATGCACGAGATGACGATCAAACTGGGCAAGCATCAGCGGCCGGAGCCGGACCTTCTCGTGTACCGCTTCGAGGAAGGGGACGATGAGCACCTGAACTGGTACGCGATGACCCATGTGCCGACAGAGGACGTACTCATCGTCGTGGAGATCGTCTCCGAGGAGTCCAGGGACCGGGACCGCACGACCAAGCCGCTCAAGTACGCTCAGGCGGGGATTCCGCACTTCTGGCGGGTCGAACTGGAGGACACGGGTCCCGCGATCCACGTCTACGAACTCGACGGGACACGGGACCCCCGGTACGTTCCGACCACGATCGCCCGGGAACGGCTCAAGCTCGACGTGCCCTTCCCCATCGACATCGACGTGAGGGAATTGGTCAAGCGCTAGCGGTACCCGGCTCCAGGGACGGGAACACGGCAGGCCCGGGTGCGCGGAAGGCTTCCAGCCGGAAGCCTTCCGCCAGGTCGTCACCGGCCTCGCCGCCGCGGGCCGACGCGTACGGTCACAGCGCCTCTCCGGCCAGGCGGGCCGCGCCGATGAGCCCCGCCTCGTTGCCCAGCGCCGCCGCGACCACACGGGCCGCGGGCCGGAAGCCCCGGCCGGGCAGGGTGCGCTCGAAGGCGGTCCGCGCCGGCCCGAGCAGCGGCTCCCCGGCCTCCGACACCCCTCCGCCGACGATGAACAGCTCCGGATCGAACGCCGCCGCCAGGTTGGCCAGGCCCGCGCCCAGCCAGGCGCCCACGTCCTCCAGCAGCTCCACGCAGGCCCGGTCACCCTTGCTCGCCAGTTCGCTGACGAGGGGCCCGGTGATCAGCCGTGCGTCGCCGCCGACGGCCTGGTGCAACCCGCGCGCCACCGGGGACTCGGAGCGGACCAGTTCACGGGCCTCACGTGTCACGGCGTTCCCGCTGGCGTACTGCTCCCAACACCCCCGGTTCCCGCACTCACAGCGGTGCCCGCCCGGAACCACGGTCATATGGCCGAACTCGCCCGCGATCCCGTGGCGGCCCCGCCACAGCTTCCCGTCGAGGACCACGGACCCGCCGATCCCCGTTCCCAGGTTCACCACCACGACATGGTCCACGCCCTGCCCGGCCCCGGCCCACACCTCGGCCCAGGCGGCGGCGTTGGCGTCGTTCTCCACCACCACGGGTAGCCCCAGGCGCGCGCCCAGGGCCTCCCGCAGCGGCTCCCGGCGCCAGGACAGGTGCGGCGCGAACAGCACGCTGGCGCGCTGCTCGTCCACGAACCCCGCGGCACCCACGCCCACGGCCCGTACCGCAAACCCACGTCGAAGCTCCTGGACGGCCCCGACGATGGTGTCCTCGACCACGTCGGGGCTCTTGCTCCGCTCGGGGGTCTCGGTCCGGACCCTGGCGAGCACCCGCCCCTCCGGTGTGACCACCCCGGCGGCGACCTTGGTCCCACCGATGTCGACACCGATCGTCAGGGCGCCTTCGCCTGGTGCGTCCGCCATGTCCTCCTCCGGCCCCGCACCCTAGAGGGCGGAGCGGACCACGTCCGCGAGCCGCTCGGCGACCGCGGTGGCCTGACCCGCTTCCTTCGCCTCGACCATCACGCGCACCTTGGGCTCCGTACCGCTGGGCCGGAGCAACACCCGGCCGGTTCCGCCCAGTTCGGCCTCGGCCTCGCGCACTGCGGCGGCCAGCTCCGCCGACGTGGCCACCCGGGTCTTGTCGACCCCGGAGACGTTGATGAGCACCTGCGGCAGGCGCGTCATGACCTTGGCCAGCTCCGCCAGCCCCTGCCCTCGGTGGGCCATCGCGGCCAGCAGGTGCAGCGCGGTCAGGACGCCGTCACCGGTGGTGGCGTGGTCCAGCAGGATCACGTGCCCGGACTGCTCACCGCCCAGGTTGAAACCGCCGCGCTTCATCTCCTCCAGCACGTACCGGTCGCCCACCGCGGTCTCCACCACGGAGACGCCCTCGCGCTCCATCGCCAGTTTCAGGCCCAGGTTCGACATGACCGTCACCACGAGGGTGTCCGCGGCGAGCCGCCCCGCCTCCTTGGCCTCCACCGCGAGGACGGACAGGATCTGGTCCCCGTCCACGACCCGGCCCTGCGCGTCCACCGCCAGGCACCGGTCGGCGTCGCCGTCGTTGGCGATGCCCGCGTCCGCGCCGTGCTCCACCACGGCCCGCTGGAGGGCTTCCAGGTGGGTGGACCCGTGGCCCGCGTTGATGTTGTAGCCGTCCGGTGTGTCACCGATCGCCACGACCTCGGCGCCCGCACGGCGCAGCGCCTCGGGGGCCACGGCGGAGGACGCGCCGTGCGCGCAGTCCACGACGACCTTCAGCCCGTCGAGGGGGTGCGGCACGGAGGCCAGCACATGGTCGATGTAGCGCTCGGCACCGTCGGAGGAGTCGGTGACCCGGCCCACATCGTCGCCCACGCACGGGGGGGAGGGGACGCCGAGCATGCCCTCGATCTCGTCCTCCAGGGCGTCCGCCAGTTTCCGGCCGCCCCGGGCGAAGAACTTGATGCCGTTGTCCGGCGCGGGGTTGTGGCTGGCGGAGAGCATGACACCGAAGTCGGCGTCCAGGTCCGCGGTGAGGAAGGCCGCGGCCGGCGTCGGCAGGACACCGACCCGGACCACGTCGACCCCCTTGCTCGCCAGGCCGGCGACCACGGCCGCCTCCAGGAACTCGCCCGACGCCCGCGGGTCGCGGCCGACGACGGCGCGGGGGCGTCGCCCCTGCTCGCGGTCGGCCAGCACGCGGGCGGCCGCGACGGACAACTCCAGGGCGAGGGCGGCGGTCAGGTCGCGACCGGCGACCCCGCGCACACCATCTGTTCCGAACAGCCGTGCCACAGGCCACAGCCCCTTTCGAGAACGGCGTCCTCGGACGCCGGCGGAGAAGAGTTTCGACGCCACTGCGGGCGCCACGGGTAGCGGGCGATAACGAGAAAACCCGCGTGCCGCCCCGACGCGGGGACGACACACGGGTGAGCGCTCAGCCGAACGGACGCCGGCACATGGGGTTCTAGCGCTTGGAGAACTGGGGAGCCTTGCGGGCCTTCTTGAGACCGGCCTTCTTCCGCTCCACCTCACGGGAGTCGCGGGTGAGGAAGCCGGCCTTCTTCAGGGTCGGCCGGTTGTTCTCGGGGTCCAGCGACGCGAGCGCGCGGGCGATACCGTGGCGCAGCGCACCGGCCTGGCCGCTGGGGCCGCCGCCGTCCAGGCGGGCGGAGACGTCGTAGGCGCCGTCGAACCCGAGGGAGACGAACGGCTCCCGGATGGTCTGCTGGTGGACCTTGTCCGGGAAGTAGGCCTCCAGGGACTTGCCGTTGACCTTCCACTCGCCCGCTCCGGGGGCGATGCGGACACGGGCCACGGCCTTCTTGCGGCGACCGGTTCCGGCGCTGGGTCCGGACGCGGTGGGGACGTAGGCGGCGTCGGCCGCCTCGTCGGACTCGCTGGTGTACTCGGAGGGGAACTCCTCCGGGTTCTCCGCGTACTCCTGCTCGACGTCTTCGATGCCGGTGGGCTCGACCACGGTTCTCCTCGTGCTTCCTGTCAGTTCTCGCGAACGCCTAGGCCGGCTGCTCGATCTTGGTGATCTCGAACGGCACCGGCTGCTGGGCCTGGTGCGGGTGCTGCGGCCCGGCGTACACCTTGAGCTTCTTGGCCATCTGGCGGCCGAGCGACCCCTTGGGCAGCATCCCCTTGACGGCCTTCTCCACGGCGCGCTCGGGGTTCTTCTCCAGCAGTTCGGCGTAGGCGATGGAACGCAGACCGCCCGGGTAGCCGGAGTGCCGGTAGGCGCGCTTCTGGGCCAGCTTGTTACCGGTGAGGGCGACCTTCTCGGCGTTCACGACGATCACGAAGTCGCCGGTGTCGACGTGGGGCGCGTAGTACGGCTTGTGCTTGCCCCGGAGGAGCGTGGCAACCTGGCTCGCCATACGCCCGAGCACGAGATCGGTAGCGTCGATAACGTGCCACTGACGCTGAATATCGCTTGGTTTGGGGCTGTATGTGCGCACGATCGTTTGCCTTCGCTCTTCAGTCGGCTGCCCCATCCCCGTCCGGGATGGTGGACTCGTATTACGAAACGCCACCGCGGGTACGGAGGCGTTACTTGGCCGGATGTCCCATGCCAATGAGGACGACCCGGAGGGTGAGTGCGCAGACGATGGTGCGTGGATCGGCACCCGACTTGTCGAGTCTGGGGACCACGGCAACTCAACGCACAACGACGGTATATCCTACCCGGTCACCATGCGCAGGTCAAAGCCGACGGCGGGTGTCCGGGCACGACCACGCCTGGCGGGAAAGCGCCGGCACGGGGTCACATCCGTGACCTCTCCGCCTTTTATTATGCCTGTCGTCGGGAGTGCTTCGTCCTTCTTCCGCCCGGGGTTTGGTTACGCTTGTACCGAACACCCGCTCTCCGCCCGGTATGACGGGCGCGAACGCGCAGTACGGAGACGCCCGTCACGGTAGCCCGGCCGGACCGGACCCCGCACGGTCGTCCAGTCCCCCTCTGAGCCATCGGAGACACCCATCAGTACGCATCCCCACCAGCCGCAGCACGGCCCCGACGGGTATCCCACCGGCCCGGAGCACGGGGACGGACAGGACCTGCTCGGCTCGGGCCTCCCCCATCCGGACGGCCGGCCTCCCGTACCCGGCGAACACCCCCAGCACGGCAGGACCGGACCGGTGCCCCAGGTGCCCCCCGGCGCCCCGATCCCCCCACCGCCCTACGGGCAGATCCCCAGCGGCCCTCAGAGCCCGTACTCCCATCCCCAGAACGGGCCGCAACCCACCGCCGACCCGTACCAGGATCCCTACCAGCGGCCCTACCCCACCGCGCCGAACGACGGCCGGTATCCGCTCGGTCCCGGCCAGGACCAGGGCTTCGGCGCTCCCCCCGCGACGGGCGAGCAGCCCGCAGCTGGGTACTACCCCCACCAGAGCGGACCTCACCTGCCCCCCAGCGGCCCGCAGCAGCGCTTCCAGGGGCCGACCGGCCACCAGTCCCCGGTGCGTCCGCACGAGAACCCCTTCCCGCAGGGACCGCCGAGCGGGCCCCAGCCACCGATGCCCCCGGGCCCCGGCGCGCCCGGCGACGGGCACCCCGGCGCACTTCCCCGCGCGGGCGCGTTCGGACCGCCCTCTTACACCCCTCACACGTCCCCTCAGCCCCCGGGCGGTCCCGGGCCCGACCCTGTGTTCCCCTCGGAGGCGCAGGGGCCCACACAGTACATCCCGGCCCTCCCCCCGACCCCCGGGGCGGCAGCGGACCGGCCCCTGTACCGGGACGAGGTCCCCGCCGACGCGGGATCGTCGACCACCCAGTTCGACGTCGAGGACTACGACTCCCACGACGACTACCCCGACCGGCGTCCCTCCGGCACCTCCGGGGGCCCCGACAGGACACGGCTGCTCCTCATCGCGGGGTTCGTGGTACTGCTGGTCATCGCGGGCGGCGGCGCGTTCTTCTTCGCCCGCGGCGGGTTCTCCGGCGGAGGGGACGGCTCCGAGGGCTCCCCCGTCGCCCCGCTCGCCGCCGAGTCGTTCTTCCCCGAGACCGTGGACCTGGGCGACGCGGGAACGTTCACCCGCGTGGTGGTCGACGAGACCGCGGAGTGCGCCGAGGGAACGCACAACGGATACGGTCAGGTCCTCACCGACAGCGGGTGCGAGCAGTTGATCCGGGCCTCCTATGTCAGCGAGGACGAGGCCCGCGCGGTGACCATCGGCGTCGCCACGCTCGACAGCGAGGCGGACGCCGTGGCGGCCCAGGAGGGGCAGGACCTCGTCGCCGCCGAGTGGTTCGCCGGCCTGGCCGGCGAGGAGGGCACGCCCGCGCAGCGGCTCGGATCCTCCGGCGGCCACGGCAGCAGCGGCCAGTGGGGCAGCTACGTGCTCTTCGCCCTCGCCGCCAACAGCGACGGGTCGGCGGAGGCCGCCTCCGCCGAGGCCGAGGCGGCCACCGCCCTGCGGTCGGTCAGCGAGGGCTTCCTCAACGAGACCTTCGCCCGGCTCACCGCGGAAACCGAGTGACCGCGGCTGGTGGCGGGGCACCCGGGCGGGTGCTCCGCCACCGCCTTCAGCCGGTGCGGCCCCGGCAGGGCAGCTCCCGCACCCGCCGTGTGGCCGTCGCCCGACCGGCCAGCTCCGCGTCGGCCGGGTAGCGGACCTCCTCCAGGCTCAGTCCCTGCGGCCCCACCACGTGCACCGAGGAGTCGCGCACACCCGCGCCGAGCACCTCACCGGGCCAGGAGACGTCTCGGCTGCCGTCCCCCACCGCCAGGAGCGCGCCCACGAGCGCACGCACCATGTTGTGGCAGAAGGCGTCCGCCTGGACCGTCCCTTCCAGGAGGGCCCCGTCCACGCGCTCCCACTCCAGCCTCAGGAGCTCGCGGATCGTGGTGGCCCCCTCCCGCCTCTTGCAGAACGCCGCGAAGTCGTGCTCGCCCGTCAGCAGTGCCGCGGCCGCGTTCATCCGCGCCTCGTCCAGCGGCCTGCGGTGCCAGAGCACGTACCGGCGCAGCAGCGGGTCGACCCCGTAGGGCGCATCGCTCACCCGGTACACGTAGCGCCGGTACAGCGGCGAGAAGCGCGCGTCGAACCCGGGCGGCGCCGGACGCACCGCGCGCACCCGCACGTCCTTGGGCAGCACACCCGCCAGGCGGCGCAGCAGCCGCTCCCCCTCGGCCTCCCACACCGGCCGCGGGACGTCGGCTTGGGCCACCTGGCCCCGGGCGTGCACCCCGGCGTCCGTGCGCCCGGCACAGGTCAGGGAGGCCTCGGGTAGGCGCAGTACGCGGGCCAGGGCCGCCTCCAACTCCCCCTGCACCGTCCGGCGTCCGGGCTGGGCCGCCCACCCGGAGAAGTCCGTTCCGTCGTAGGAGAGGTCCAGCCGCAGCCGGACCACCGTGTCGTCGTTGTCCATCGCATCCGCTTCCCGGGAAAGGCCGAGTGCCCGGCCCCTCTGGGGCCGGGCACTCGGTGCGCGGTGCGCGCCGCGACGGGCGCGCGACCGCCTACTTGCTCTCGGAGCCGCTCTCCGCGGCCTCCTCGGGCTCACCGGCGTCCGCGGCGGGGGCCTCCTCGGCCGGGGCCTCGGACTCCTCCTTGGCGGGCGCGGCCGGAGCCGCGGGAGCGGCGAGCGCCTCGACCAGCTCGATGATCGCCATCGGGGCGTTGTCGCCCTTGCGCGGACCGATCTTGGTGATGCGCGTGTAACCGCCGGGGCGGTTCTCGTAGCGCGGACCGATCTCGGTGAACAGCTCGTGCACGACGGCCTTGTCCGTGATCTTGGTCAGGACCTGGCGGCGGGCGTGGAGGTCACCGCGCTTGCCGAGGGTGATGAGCTTCTCGGCGTAGGGGCGCAGGCGCTTGGCCTTGGCCTCGGTGGTGCGGACACGGCCGTGCTGGAACAGCGCGGTGGCGAGGTTCGCCAGGATGTGCCGCTCGTGAGCGGGCCCGGAACCCAGACGGGCGCCCTTGGTAGGCGTGGGCATGGTGTCGTTCTCCTAGTGACGCGGTCCGCGGCCGCACTCGGCCGGGGACCATGTGGGCGACGAAGGTCGGTTAGAACTGCTCCGTCTCGACGAAGGACTCGCCCTCGTCGTCGGAGCCGTACGAGTCGGCCGCGGTGCTGGGGTCGAATCCGGGCGGGGAGTCCTTCAGGGACAGGCCCATGTCGACGAGCTTCTGCTTCACCTCGTCGATGGACTTGGCACCGAAGTTGCGGATGTCCAACAGGTCCTGCTCCGAGCGGGCCACCAACTCACCGACGCTGTGGATGCCCTCGCGCTTGAGGCAGTTGTAGGACCGGACCGTCAGGTTGAGGTCCTCGATCGGCAGTGCCAGGTCCGCCGCCAGAGCGGCGTCCGTGGGCGAGGGGCCCATGTCGATGCCCTCGGCGTCGATGTTGAGCTCACGCGCCAGGCCGAACAGCTCGACCAGGGTCTTGCCCGCGCTGGCGACCGCGTCACGCGGACGGATGGCCGGCTTGGTCTCGATGTCGACGATCAGGCGGTCGAAGTCGGTGCGCTGCTCGACACGGGTGGCCTCGACCTTGTACGTCACACGCAGAACCGGCGAGTAGATGGAGTCGATCGGGATACGGCCGATCTCCTGACCCATCTGCTTGTTCTGCGTCGCCGAGACGTAGCCGCGGCCGCGCTCGACCGTCAGTTCCATCTCCAGCTTGCCCTTGCCGTTGAGCGTGGCCAGGTGCAGGTCGGGGTTGTGCACCTCGACGCCGGCCGGCGGAGCGATGTCCGCGGCGGTCACCACACCGGGTCCCTGCTTGCGCAGGTACATCAGCACCGGCTCGTCGTGCTCGGAGCTGACGACCAGGCCCTTGAGGTTGAGGATCATCTCGGTGACGTCCTCCTTGACCCCGGGCACGGTCGTGAACTCGTGCTCGACACCCTCGATGCGAATGCTGGTCACGGCCGCACCGGGGACGGAGGACAGCAGGGTACGCCGAAGCGAGTTGCCGATGGTGTAGCCGAAACCCGGCTCCAGCGGCTCGATGACGAACTTCGAGCGCAGGTCCGAGACGGCTTCCTCGGTCAGCGTGGGACGCTGTGCGATCAACATGGTCCGTGTTTTCCCTTCCACATGGCCGACCGCTATATGACGGCCACCGGACGGGCACCGCGTGACGGGTGCCCTCTACTCGGATTCCTACCCAGAGCCGTGCGGCCCCACGGGGCCACACGGCGCGAGGCCGCGCGCGCCCGCGCGGTAGGAGGCGCGGACGCGCGGCCGGGATCAGACCCGGCGACGCTTGGGCGGACGGCAGCCGTTGTGCGGAACCGGGGTGACGTCCTGGATGGAGCCCACCTCAAGGCCGGTCGCGGTGAGCGAACGGATGGCGGTCTCCCGGCCCGAGCCCGGGCCCTTGACGAAGACGTCCACCTTGCGGACACCGTGCTCCTGGGCACGGCGCGCGGCGGCTTCGGCGGCCATCTGCGCGGCGTAGGGGGTCGACTTGCGCGAACCCTTGAAACCGACCTGGCCGGAGCTGGCCCACGAGATCACGGCACCGTTGGGGTCGGTGATACTCACGATCGTGTTGTTGAACGTGCTCTTGATGTGAGCGTGTCCGTGGACAATGTTCTTCTTTTCCTTGCGGCGCACCTTGCGCGCGGCACCCTGCTGGCGGCCCTTAGGCGGCATGAGCGAAACTCCCAGAGATCATCGGTCCGTGCATTGCTCTCGGACGCGGTCGTACGGTCCGAGCGGACTACTTCTTACCGGCCTTCTTCTTACCGGCCACGGTCTTCTTCTTGCCCTTGCGGGTACGGGCGTTGGTCTGCGTGCGCTGACCGCGGACCGGGAGGCCGCGCCGGTGCCGGATCCCCTGGTAGCTGCCGATCTCCATCTTGCGACGGATGTCGGCCTGGACCTCGCGGCGCAGGTCGCCCTCGACCTGGTACTGCTGCTCGATCCAGTCGCGCAGCTTGACCAGGTCCTCCTCGGAGAGCTGGTAGACGCGCGTGTTGCCGTCGACACCGGTGTTCTTCAGGGTTTCGAGCGCGCGGGTGCGCCCGACCCCGTAGACATACGTGAGAGCGATCTCCACGCGCTTGTCACGCGGGAGGTCGACGCCGGCGATACGTGCCATGTGGGCGAGACTCCATCCAGATGTGTGCGGAGGTCTGACCCGTTCCCTCCTCCCGTCGCCCAACCGACGAGGCCCCGGCCTCCGACCGGGGGTTCTTCCCCACACCCGCGGGTGTCGGGAATCGGAACAGGTATGTGTTGTTTCGACCCGGCGAGGTACGTGTTCCCCGTCCGGGAGTGTGCGCGTGAGACCGCAGCGGACAGACGCGGGCGACTAGCCCTGGCGCTGCTTGTGGCGCGGGTCCGAGCAAATGACCATGATCCGCTTGTTCCGGCGGATCACGCGGCACTTCGCGCAGATCTTCTTCACGCTCGGCTTGACCTTCATGGTGGACTCCGAACTCATGTCCCCCTTCCGGACCACGGTCCGGAGCGGGCTACTTGTAGCGGTAAACGATGCGCCCGCGTGTGAGGTCGTACGGGCTCAGTTCCACGACGACCCGGTCGTCGGGAAGGATGCGGATGTAGTTCATCCGCATCTTGCCGCTGATGTGGGCAAGGACCTGGTGCCCGTTGTCGAGCTCTACCTTGAACATAGCGTTGGGTAGGGACTCGACAACGGAACCCTCGATCTCGATGGCGCCGTCTTTCTTCGCCATGTCCTCCACGCCTCGCTCATCGATCGGTTCTTCGGGACAACCCGACGGGTCTCCGGTGTGCCCGTGCGCACGCACGAAGCCCCGGCGGCACCGCGTGTGGTACCACCGAAGCCGAGACACACTGGAAGTTCAGGCCAACTGCGAGAGCGTACGTCGATGCACAGACGTGGCACAGGAAAGGCAGACTGACCCAACAGCCCGCGTATGGGCCCTGACAGTCTATCGCCTCCGGACCCGTGCTCCGGACGACGGAGTACTCTACACCGCGTCCGGTGCCGGTAAAAGCGCGGTGCCTCCGCCCGCCACCACCCTCAAACGACGCCCGCGGCGCAGTTCCTCTGGATCAGAGCCTAGGCGGCGTCGCCGCGGTGCGGATGGTTCCTCTGTGCGGCCAGCACCCCGAACGTCACCACGCCCATCACGACGCCCCAGGGCCCCAGCACCCACAGGAACCAAGGATAGGTGTTCTGTCCAGTGAGGAACAGGATGAGCCAGATGACGAAGCACAGGAGGTTCACCCCGGCGTAGAGCGCCCAGGGCACCAGCAGCGCGGGGTCGCGCATGCCGATCGCAGGCGCCACCGCCGCCTGCTCGCTCCGCAGGTCCGCGAGGTCGCGCTCGGGCAGGTCCCCGGTGATCTCGGCGAGCTCACCCGCGGTCCGGGCCTTGTAGGCCCGCCCCAGCCGTTCGGTGAACTCGTCCTGGTCCAGCCTCCCCTGGGCGAAGTGCTCCTGGAGGAACGCCGCGACACGGTCGCGGTCGGCGTCGGTCGTCCGCATGGAAGGAACCGGGTCGGACACTGCGCGTACCTCGCATCTCCTCCGGGACGAACCGGCGCGGAGCGCCGGATCCGCTACCAGGTCGGCTGGACGAACCCCATTTGCGCTATTTTATCGCGGTTCTCCTCCCGCGCGGTAAGCACGACCGGCCCCTCGGCGGTGATCGCCACGGAGTGCTCGACGTGGGCCGCGCGTTCGCCGTCACGCGTCACCACGGTCCAGCCGTCGTCGAGCTGGCGGACCTCGTGCCCACCCAGGGTGGTCATCGGCTCGATGGCCAGGCACATGCCCTCCATCAAGCGCAGCCCCTTGCCCCTGCGGCCGTGGTTGAGCACGTGCGGGTCCATGTGCATCTCGGTACCGATGCCGTGGCCACCGTACTCGCGGACGTTGCCGTAGTCGCCGTTGCGGGAGATGTACCCGCCGATCGCATGACCGATGTCACCGAGGGTCCGTCCGGGGCGCAACTGCGCGATCCCCTGCCACATGGCCTCCTCGCAGGTCCGGAGCATCTCCAGGTCCTCCGGGCGGCCCTCGCCCACGGGGAGCGTGATCGCGGAGTCGCCGTGCCAGCCCTCCAGGACCGCACCGCAGTCGATCGAGAGCAGGTCCCCCTCCGCGAGCACCCGCTCCCGGCTGGGGATGCCGTGGACGACCTCCTCGTTGACGGAGGCGCAGATGGATGCCGGGAAGCCGTGGTAGCCCTTGAAGGAGGGCACCGCGCCCGCGTCCCGGATGGACTTCTCCGCGATCGCGTCGAGTTCGAGGGTGGACACCCCGGGCCGGACCGCGGCCCGGAGCGTGTCCAACGTGCGGGCCACGACCTGGCCCGCCGCCCTCATCCTGGCGATCTGTTCCGGCGTCTTGAGCTGCACATCCGGCTTGGATCTACCGAACATCAGGCGTCGGCCCCGCGCGCCTTCTCCTTGATGGCGGCCTTGGCGCGGGCCGTCACCTCGCCCACGGAGCCCGTGGCGGAGATCGCCGACAGGAGCCCCTTGGAGGCGTAGAAGTCCACCAGCGGCGCTGTCTGCTCCCGGTAGACCTCCAGACGGTGCCGGATGGTGTCCTCCCGGTCGTCCTGGCGCTGGTACAGGGCGACGCCGTCCGCGTCGCACACGCCCTCCGCCTTGGGTGCGTCGTACTCGACGTGGTAGGCGCGACCGCACTCGGAGCACGAGCGGCGGCCCGAGAGCCGCTTGACGACCTCCTCCTCGTCGACCTTGAGCTCCAGGACGATGTCCAGGTCGACCTTCAGGTCGGCGAGCATCTCACCGAGCTTCTCCGCCTGGGGAACGTTGCGGGGGAACCCGTCGAGCAGGAAGCCCCCGGCCGTGTCGTCCTGTGACAGGCGGTCCTTGACCATGGCGTTGGTGACCTCGTCGGGGACGAGGTCACCGCGGTCCATGTACTCCTTGGCCCTCTTGCCCAGTTCGGTACCGCCACTGACGTTGGCCCGGAAGATGTCACCTGTGGATACCTGAGGGATCGACAGGTCCGACGCGAGGATCTGGGCCTGGGTGCCTTTACCGGCCCCAGGCGGCCCCACCAATACTGCACGCATTTATCGCAGAAAACCTTCGTAGTTCCTCTGCTGGAGGTGACTCTCGATCTGCTTCACCGTGTCCAGCCCGACACCGACCATGATCAGGATGCTCGTGCCGCCCAACGGGAAGTTCATCGAGGCACCGGTGGCCCCCAGAGCCACCATCGGCAGCAGAGCGATCACGCCCAGGTACAGGGAGCCGGGCGTCGTCAGCCGGGTCAGCACGTAGCTGAGGTATTCGGCCGTCGGACGCCCGGGCCGGATACCCGGGATGAACCCACCGTACTTCTTCATGTTGTCGGCGACCTCTTCGGGGTTGAAGGTGATCGCGACGTAGAAGAACGCGAAGCCCACGATCATGACGAAGAACGTGCCCATGTACACCGGGCTCGTGACGTCGAGGAAGTAGGTCCGCAGGGTGGTGATGACGATGTTGTCCGAGTCCTGGCCCGCGAAGTTGATGATCATCTGCGGCAGGAACAGCATCGAGGAGGCGAAGATCACCGGGATGATGCCGGCCTGGTTGACCTTCAGCGGGATGTAGGTGGAGCTTCCGCCGTACATCCGACGGCCCACCATGCGCTTGGCGTACTGTACCGGGATGCGGCGCTGCGCCTGCTCGATGAAGACCACCGCGGTGATCAGGGCCAGGCCCGCGATGCAGATGATGGAGAAGACCCACACCGAGCGCTCCTCGTACATCCCCATGATCGAGGACGGGAAGGCCGCGATGACGGTGGTGAAGATGAGCAGCGACATGCCGTTGCCGACACCGCGCTCGGTGATGAGCTCACCGAACCACATGACCAGCGCGCTGCCGGCGGTCATGACGAAGACCATGGTGACCAGGGTGATGATGTCCTGGTTGGGCATGTAGGCCTGCACTGGGATGATCCCCTGGAACAGCATGTCCGTGCGGGCCATGGCCACGATGCTGGTCGCTTGCAGGACCGAGAGCATCAGCGTGAGATAGCGGGTGTACTGGGTGATCTTGCCCTGTCCGGCCTGCCCCTCCTTCTTGAGGGCCTCCAGGCGGGGGATGACCACCGTCAACAGGTTGATGATGATGCTCGCGGTGATGTAGGGCATGACCCCGAGCGCGAACACCGCCAGTTGCAGCAGCGCGCCGCCGCTGAACAGGTTGACCATGTCGTACAAGCCGGTGCTGTCCCCGGAGCGCAAAGCCTCCATCTGGTCCCGGATCGCGGCGGAGTTGATCCCCGGCACGGGAATGACCGCACCCAGACGGAACAGCGTCAGGATGAACAGTGTGAACAGCAGCTTGTTACGCAGGTCGGGCGTGCGGAATGCACGAACGAACGCACCTAGCACGTCTCCTCCTGCGCCACGTCGGCGGCGTAACGGGTTCCAGACATCGCGGCCGATCCTGAATCGTCGTAGATCGTCAGCACGGGGCACGTGCCCGGTGCTCGGAAGTATTCACATTACGTCAGACCGGGGGGTCGAACAGATGGCACTGTAACAGTGATCACTCGCCACGTGAGGATCAGGTCACCCTCACAGGCCGGTTCCAACGCGCGGGGGGCGCCCACCGCCTGGCCCTGACGGACCCTGCCGGTGAACGCCCCCACGAGACCGCATCGCGGTACAGGTCCCTACAGCTCGGTGACGGAGCCACCGGCCGCGGTGATCTTCTCCTTCGCCGAGGAGGAGAACGCGTTGGCGCTCACCTGCACGGCGACGGTGATCTCACCGGTACCCAGAACCTTGACGAGCTGGTTCTTGCGAACCGCGCCCTTGGCGACCAGGTCCTCGACCGTGACCGCGCCACCCTCGGGGTAGAGCTCGGTCAGACGGTCCAGGTTGACGACCTGGTAGTTCTTCTTGAACCGGGCGTTGCTGAAGCCCTTGAGCTTGGGCACCCGGCGGATGAGCGGCATCTGGCCGCCCTCGAAGCCGGGCCGCACGGTGTTGCGAGCCTTGGTGCCCTTGGTGCCACGACCGGCGGTCTTGCCCTTGGACGCCTCACCGCGACCCTTGCGGATCTTGGCCTTGTTGGAGCCGGGGGCCGGACGCAGGTGGTGCAGCTTGAGCGGCTCGTCGGGGCTGTAGTCGCTCATTCGGCAACCTCCTCGACGGAGACGAGGTGCGAGACGATCGTGATCTGACCGCGCACCTCGGGGCGGTCCTCACGGACGGTGGACTTCCCGATCCGGCCCAGGCCCAGCGACTGGAGAGCAGCGTGCTGCTTCACCTTGCCGCCGATCTTGGAACGGGTCTGCGTGATCTTGATCTTGGCCATGGTCAGGCACCCGCCTTCGCCTCGGCACGGGCACGCAGCAGCGCGGCCGGAGCGACGTCCTCGATCGGCAGGCCACGGCGGGCGGCGATCTCCTCGGGCTGGTTGAGCCCCTTCAGAGCCGCCACGGTGGCGTGCACGATGTTGAGCGGGTTGGACGAGCCGAGCGACTTGCTCAGCACGTCGTGGATGCCGGCGCACTCCAGGACGGCGCGCACCGGACCACCGGCGATCACACCGGTACCCGGGGCGGCCGGACGGAGCAGGACGACGCCGGCGGCGTCCTCGCCCTGGACCCGGTGCACGATCGTGCCCTGGACGCGGGGGACGCGGAAGAAGTTCTTCTTCGCCTCCTCGACGCCCTTGGCGATCGCGGCCGGGACCTCCTTGGCCTTGCCGTAGCCGACACCGACCATGCCGTTGCCGTCACCGACGACGACCAGAGCGGTGAAGGAGAAGCGGCGGCCGCCCTTGACGACCTTCGCGACCCGGTTGATGGTCACGACCTTCTCGATGTAGGTGACACCCTTGTCTGCGGCGCCGCCGCGGCGATCGTCACGGCGATCACGCCGCTCGCCACCGGCGCCGCGCCGCGGTGCTGCAGCCATCAGTGGTTCCTCATCTCGTGGTTGATCCTGCCCGTTGCAAAGGTCATCGGCTAGAACTCCAGTCCGCCCTCGCGCGCCGCGTCGGCGAGCTTGGCGATACGTCCGGCGTAGCGGTTGCCGCCGCGGTCGAAGACGACCTTGGAGACACCGGCCTCCTTCGCGCGCTGCGCGACGAGCTGGCCGACCTTCACGGACTTGTCTGACTTGGTGCCCTCTGCCGCCCGGACGTCCGCCTCGACGGAGGACGCGGCGGCCAGCGTGTGGCCCTTGGTGTCGTCGATGACCTGGACGACGATGTGCTTGGAGGAGCGGAACACGGCCAGGCGCGGACGCTCGGCGGTCCCCACGATCTTCTTGCGGCCGCGGAACTGGCGGCGCGCACGGGAGACGGCGCGCTTGGCGGTCCGCTTCCGGTTCACGGTGATGGACATGCCTACTTACCAGCCTTTCCGGCCTTGCGGCGGATACGCTCGCCCTGGTACCGCACGCCCTTGGCCTTGTACGGGTCGGGCTTGCGCAGACCGCGGATGTTCGCGGCCACCTGGCCCACCTGCTGCTTGTCGATCCCCTCGACACGGAGCAGCGTGGGCTTGTCCACCTGGAAGGTGATGCCCTCCGGCGGCTCCACCACGACAGGGTGGCTGAACCCGAGCGAGAACTCCAGGTTGTTGCCGCGCTTCTGGACGCGGTAACCCACGCCGTGGATCTCCAGCGTCTTGGTGTAGCCGTTGGAGACGCCCTCGATGAGGTTCGCGATCAGCGCGCGGGTCAGGCCGTGCAGCGACCGGTTCTCCGGCTTGTCGTCGGGACGCGCCACCGTGAGAACACCGGACTCGTCCTTGGAGACGGTGATCGGCTCGGCGACGGTGTGCTTCAGTTCGCCCTTCGGCCCCTTGACAGTGACGTCTTGCCCGTCAATCGTGACTTCGACGCCCTTGGGGGCCGAGATCGGCAGTCGACCAATACGCGACATGCTTCAATCTCTCCCTGTTACCAGACGTAGGCGAGGACTTCGCCGCCAACGCCGTGCTTCTTGGCCTGCTTGTCGGTCATCAGGCCACCGGACGTCGAAATGATCGCCACACCGAGGCCGCCCAGCACCCGGGGCAGGTTCTCCTTCTTCGCGTACACACGCAGACCGGGCTTGGAGACCCGGCGGATGCCCGCGATCGAACGCTCACGGGTGGGGCCGTACTTCAGGTCCAGGACGAGGCTCTTGCCCACGGGGGCCTCCTCGCTCCGCCAGCCCTGAATGAAGCCCTCCTGCTGGAGGATCTCGGCGATGTGCGCCTTGATCTTGGAATACGGCATCGTCACGGTGTCGTGGTAGGCCGAATTCGCGTTGCGCAGACGTGTCAGCATGTCTGCGATCGGGTCGGTCATCGTCATGGCCGATTGGCCCTTCCTCACCGCGGTTTCCGAGTGCGGGCCTTCCCAGGGCCTGCCCCGTCCACGGGATCGCCCCGTGCGGGTGCACAAACGGACCTACGGCGTGGTCGTGGGCACCGCGGTCCCGGAGGACTGCCGTGCCCTGATGGTTGGATATCGCCGAGCCGTGTCCGCTCCAGCGGACGCGGCCACTTCTGTCACACCGCCGACCGGCGGCCTCCGGTGGCGGCCCCGCGGAACCCGCCCGGGGGACGGACGCGACGCGGGGCCGAAACGCCGGAGACTACCAGCTCGACTTGGTGATACCGGGCAGCTCGCCCCGGTGGGCCATCTCGCGGAAGCAGATACGGCACAGGCCGAACTTCCGGTAGACGGCGCGGGAACGGCCGCACCGCGAGCACCGAGTATACGCGCGAACGGCGAACTTCGGCTTGCGAGCCGCCTTCGCGATCAGGGACTTCTTCGCCATGTGTGCTTACCCCTCAGGCTTCCTTGAACGGGAAACCGAGCCGCTTGAGCAGGCTGCGGCCCTGGTCGTCGGTCGTGGCCGTGGTGACGATCGTGATGTCCATCCCACGCTGACGGTCGACCTTGTCCGGGTCCACCTCGTGGAACATGACCTGCTCGGTCAGACCGAAGGTGTAGTTTCCGTTCCCGTCGAACTGCTTCGGGGACAGGCCTCGGAAGTCCCGGATACGGGGCAGAGCCAGGGAGAGCATCCTGTCGAGGAACTCCCACATCCGGTCGCCGCGCAGCGTGACGCTGGCGCCGATCGGCTGGCCCTCGCGCAGCTTGAACTGCGCGATGGAGTTCTTCGCGCGGTTGATCCGCGGCTTCTGACCGGTGATCGCCGACAGGTCGGCGATCGCGCCCTGGATCAGCTTGGCGTCGCGGGCGGCCTCGCCCACACCCATGTTGACCGCGATCTTGGTCAGGCCGGGGACCTGCATGATGTTGCCGAGCTCGAACTCGTCCTTGAGAGCCGGAACGATCTCGTTACGGTACTTCTCCTTCAGCCGCGGCATCGGAGGGACCGTGATGTCGTTGGTAACCGTCATCAGATGTCCTTACCAGAGCGGCGGGAGACCCGAACCTTGGTTCCGTCTTCCTCGAAGCGGTAGCCCACACGGGTGGCCTTGCCGTCCTCCGCGAGCGCAACGTTGCTCACGTGGATCGGGGCCTCCTTCGTGACGACCTCGCCCTGCTGGCCACCCGCCGGGTTGGCCTTCCTGTGCTTCTTGACCAGGTTGACGCCCTCGACGACGACACGGTTCTCCCGCGGGATGGCCTTGACGACCTTGCCCGTGGCACCCTTGTCCTTGCCGGCGATGACGATGACCTCGTCGCCAGATTTGATCTTCATCGCCTACAGCACCTCCGGCGCCAGCGAAATGATGCGCATGTACTTCTTGTCTCGCAACTCACGGCCGACCGGGCCGAAGATGCGGGTGCCTCGCGGGTCCCCACCGTCCTTGATGAGCACGGCAGCGTTCTCATCGAAGCGGATGTAGGAGCCGTCGGGCCGGCGGCGCTCCTTGACGGTGCGCACGATAACGGCCTTGACGACGTCGCCCTTCTTGACTCCAGCGCCAGGCAGGGCGTCCTTCACCGTGGCGACGATGGTGTCACCGATCCCGGCGTAGCGCCGACCCGAGCCACCGAGTACACGGATGGTGAGGATCTCCTTGGCACCCGTGTTGTCGGCGACCTTGAGTCGCGACTCCTGCTGAATCACGTCTGCTCCTGATGTGATGCGTGCGGTCCACTACCGCACGGCTAGGTGGTCTCACCCCTGGGGGCGGCGGCCGACCACGTGTGTCGGCCGCCACCAGGCCGGGGTTACTTAGCCTTCTCCAGGATCTCCACGACGCGCCAGTTCTTGGTCGCGGAGAGCGGCCGGGTCTCCATCAGTCGGACCCGGTCGCCGACGCCACAGGAGTTCGCCTCGTCGTGCGCCTTGTACTTGCTCGTCCGTCGGATGACCTTGCCGTACCTGGCGTGCGTGATGCGGTCCTCGACCTCGACGACGACGGTCTTGTCCATCTTGTCGCTGACGACGTAGCCCTCACGCACCTTGCGGTAGTTGCGGGTCGCGGTCTGGTTCTCAGTCATTCGGCTGCTTCCTTCGTCTCCTCAGCCGACGCGCCAGACAGCGGCATGATGCCCAGCTCGTGCTCCCGCAGGACCGTGTAGATCCGCGCGATCTCGCGCTTGACGGTGCGCAGACGGCTGTGGTTCTCAAGCTGGCCGGTGGCGGCTTGGAAGCGGAGGTTGAAGAGCTCGGTCTTGGCTTCCTTGAGCTTGGCGACCAGGTCCTCGACGGACTGGTCACGCAACTCGTCAGCGGTCACGGACTTCGCCATCACTCCCCCTCCCGCTTAATGAACTTGCACTTCATCGGGAGCTTGTGGATCGCACGGCGCATGGCTTCCTTCGCCACGTCCTCGGGCACACCCGACAGCTCGAACATCACACGGCCCGGCTTGACCGGGGCGACCCACCACTCGGGCGAACCCTTACCGGAGCCCATGCGGACCTCAGCGGGCTTCTTGGTCAGCGGGCGGTCCGGGAAGATGTTGATCCACACCTTGCCGCCGCGCTTGATGTGGCGCGTCATGGCGATACGAGCGGACTCGATCTGGCGGTTGGTCACGTAGGCCGACTCCAGGGCCTGGATGCCGTACTCGCCGAAGTTGATCTCGGTGCCGCCCTTGGCCTTGCCGCGCAGGTCCGGGTGGTGCTGCTTGCGGTACTTGACCTTACGAGGAATCAGCACGGTTAGCTCCCCTCGGGCTTCGCGGACTGGGCCGGAGCCTTGGACTCGGCGCCCTGGCCGCCGCCGGCACCGCCGCGCCGACGGCGCTGCGGACGCTCACGGCGCTGACCGCCGCCACCACCGCCGCCTGTGGAGCGCTGCGCGGCACGGGCCGCCTCGCGCTCGGCGCGGGTCGCGGGCGCGTCACCCTTGTAGATCCACACCTTCACGCCGATGCGGCCGAACGTCGTACGGGCCTCGAAGAAGCCGTAGTCGATGTCGGCTCGCAGCGTGTGCAGCGGGACGCGGCCCTCGCGGTAGAACTCCGAGCGGGACATCTCGGCCCCGCCCAGACGGCCACCGCACTGGATACGGATGCCCTTGGCGCCGCTCTTGATCGCGCTCTGCATGGCCTTGCGCATCGCGCGGCGGAAGGCCACACGGCTGCTCAACTGCTCGGCGACGCCTTGGGCGACGAGCTGGGCGTCGGTCTCCGGGCTCTTGACCTCGAAGACGTTGAGCTGCACCTGCTTGGCGGTCAGCTTCTCCAGCTTGGTCCGGATACGGTCGGCCTCCGCACCGCGGCGGCCGATGACGATGCCCGGACGGGCGGTGTAGACGTCCACGCGAACACGGTCACGGGTGCGCTCGATCTCGACCTTGGAGATGCCCGCGCGCTCCATGCTGCGCGTCAGCATCCGCCGGATCGCGACGTCTTCCTTGACGTAGTCCTTGTAGACCTTGTCCGCGTACCAGCGGCTCTTGAAGTCGGTGCTGACACCGAGGCGGAACCCGTGCGGGTTTACCTTCTGCCCCACTATCGGGTCCTTTCCTTCGTCTTGGACGAGGCGCCCGAGTTCTCAGCGACGACCACGGTGATGTGGCTCGTCCGCTTGGTCACTCGGAAGGCGCGGCCGAAACCCCGGGGACGAATGCGCTTCAGGGTCGGACCCTCGTCCACCCACGCGCGTTCGACCACCAGCGTTTCGCGGTCCAGCTTGTCGTTGTGCTCGGCATTGGCGATGGCACTGGCCAGCACCTTGCCAACGGGCTCACTCGCCGACTGGGGAGCGAACCGGAGCACCGCCTGTGCCTCGTCAGCGGGCAACCCGCGAATAAGGTCCACCACCCGGCGGGCCTTTCGGGGCGTCACACGGACGAACCGTGCCTGAGCCCTCGTTCCCATCGCTTTTCCCTCGCTCACGGAAATTCATCTCCACTCACCGTGGAGAACGTGGTTCTTAACTGCCTGCTGCAACCGCTAACGGCGGCTACGGCGGTCTTCCTTGACGTGGCTGCGGAAAGTACGCGTGGGAGCGAACTCGCCGAGCTTGTGGCCGACCATCGACTCGGACACGAACACGGGGACGTGCTTGCGGCCGTCGTGAACGGCGATCGTGTGACCGATCATGTCCGGGACGATCATGGACCGTCGGGACCACGTCTTGATGACGTTCTTGGTCTTCGCCTCGTTCTGCGCTTCCACCTTCTTGATGAGGTGGTCGTCGACGAACGGACCCTTCTTCAGGCTACGTGGCATCAGACGTGCTCCTTACCGCTTCTTCTTACCGCTACGCCGACGCCGGACGATGAGCTTGTCACTGGCCTTCTTCTTGGCCCGGGTCCGGCCTTCCTTCTGACCCCAGGGGCTGACCGGGTGACGGCCGCCCGAGGACTTGCCCTCACCACCACCGTGGGGGTGGTCGACCGGGTTCATCACGACACCGCGGACGGTGGGGCGCTTGCCCTTCCACCGCGAGCGTCCGGCCTTGCCCCAACTGATGTTGGACTGCTCGGCGTTGCCGACCTGGCCGACTGTGGCTCGGCAGGTGATCTCCACCATGCGCATCTCACCGGAGGGCATGCGCAGCGTCGCGTAGCGCCCCTCCTTGGCCAGGAGCTGGATCTGCGATCCCGCGGAACGGCCCAGCTTGGCACCGCCGCCCGGCTTGAGCTCCACCGCGTGCACGAACGTACCCGTGGGGATGTTGCGCAGCGGGAGGCAGTTGCCCGGCTTGATGTCGGCCTGCGGGCCGTTCTCGATCCGGTCGCCCTGCTTCAGGCCGGCGGGCGCCAGGATGTAGCGCTTCTCGCCGTCCACGTAGTGGAGCAGGGCGATGCGAGCGGTGCGGTTGGGGTCGTACTCGATGTGCGCGACCTTGGCCGCCACACCGTCCTTGTCGTGGCGACGGAAGTCGATCACACGGTAGGCGCGCTTGTGACCGCCGCCCTGGTGGCGGGCGGTGATACGCCCGTGGCCGTTGCGGCCGCCCTTGGAGTGGAGCGGGCGCACCAGCGACTTCTCCGGCTCCGAGCGCGTGATCTCGACGAAGTCGCTCACGCTGGAGCCGCGACGACCGGGTGTCGTCGGCTTGTACTTACGAATGCCCATCTTCTTCGCGCATTCCTTTACGTGTTACTGGGTGTGTAGCGGTCAGACCCGGCAGGTCAGACACCGAAGATGTCGATCGAGTGGCCCTCTGCGAGGCCGACGATCGCGCGCTTGGTGTCGGGACGCTTGCCGTAACCGAAGCGGGTCCGCTTGCGCTTGCCCTTGCGGTTGATCGTGTTCACGCTCGCGACCTTCACGTCGAAGATCTTCTCGATCGCGATCTTGATCTGGGTCTTGTTGGCGTCGGGGCGGACGATGAACGTGTACTTGTTCTCGTCCATGAGCCCGTAGCTCTTCTCGGAGATCACCGGTTCGATGATGATGTCCCGGTGGTCGGCGATCCTCACTTGGCGTCCTCCTCGGACTCTGCGGCCTTGGAGGCACCGGCCGCGTGGGCCAGGAACTCGGCGTAGCCCGCTTCGGTGAAGACCACGTCGTCCGAGTACAGGACGTCGTAGGTGTTCACCTGATCCGCGTCGAGGACGTGCGCCTCCTGGAGGTTGCGCAGGGCTCGCCGGTTGTGCTCGTCCTCGCGGGCCAGCACGACCAGGACCTTGTCGGACCCGGTCACCTGGCGCAGCGCCTTCAGAGCGGTCTGTGTGAGCTTGGTCTGGACGTCGTCGGCCACGAAGGTGGTGACGACGTGGATGCGGCCGTGGCGCGCCCGGTCGGAGAGGGCACCGCGCAGAGCGGCGGCCTTCATCTTCTTGGGCGTGCGCTGGCTGTAGTCGCGCGGCTGGGGGCCGTGCACCGTGCCACCGCCGGTGTACTGCGGGGCGCGGATCGAACCCTGGCGGGCCCGGCCGGTCCCCTTCTGGCGGTAGGGCTTCTTGCCACCGCCGCGGACCTCGCCGCGGGTCTTGGTGGCGTGCGTGCCCTGGCGACCGGCGGCCAACTGGGCGTTCACGACCTGGTGGATCAGCGGAATGCTGACCTTGGCACCGAAGACGTCCTCCGGCAGCTCCACGCTGCCCTTGGCGCCGCCCTCGGGGCTGGTGACCTCGATCTGGGCCATGGCTTACTTGTCCCCCTTCACAGCGGTGCGGACGAGCACCAGACCGCCGTTGGGACCGGGGACGGCACCCTTGACCAGGATGAGCCCCTTCTCCGCGTCCACGGAGTGGACGGTCAGGTTCTGGACGGTCTTGCGCACGTTGCCCGCGCGCCCGGCCATCCGCATGCCCTTGAAAACGCGGCCGGGCGTGGCGCAGCCGCCGATGGAACCGGGCGAGCGGTGCTTGCGCTGGGTGCCGTGCGTGGCGGAGAGGCCGCGGAAACCGTGGCGCTTCATCACACCGGCGAAGCCCTTGCCCTTGCTCTTACCCGTGACGTCGACCTTCTGGCCGCTCTCGAAGCTGTCCACCGCGACCTCCTGGCCGAGCTGGTACTCGGAGGCGTCCTCGGTGCGAACCTCGACGTAGTGGCGGCGCGGGGTCAGGTCGTTCTTGCGCAGGTAGTCGCCGAGCGGCTTGTTCACCTTGCGCGGGTTGATCTGCCCGTAGCCGAGCTGGATGGCGGAGTAGCCATCGGTGTCCGGAGTCCGGATGCGGCTCACGACGCACGGACCGGCCTTCAGAACCGTCACGGGAACCATCTCTCCCGCGTCGTCGAAGACCTGGGTCATGCCGAGCTTCTCGCCCAGAACTCCCTTGATCTGCTTGGTGGCCATGTCTGTGCGTCCTTAAAGCTTGATCTCGATGTCAACACCCGCCGGAAGGTCGAGCCGCATGAGCGAGTCGACGGTCTTCGGCGTGGGGTCGATGATGTCGATCAGCCGCTTGTGCGTGCGCATCTCGAAGTGCTCGCGCGAGTCCTTGTACTTGTGCGGCGATCGGATGACGCAGTAAACGTTCTTCTCCGTCGGCAGCGGCACCGGGCCCGCGACCTGTGCGCCAGTTCGCGTCACGGTCTCGACGATCTTCTTCGCCGAGCTGTCGATGACCTCGTGGTCATAGGCCTTTAGCCGAATGCGGATCTTCTGTCCCGCCATATGGCCTGTTCGTCCTTCGCTTCAGTGTCCGTAACGGTGTCAGTCCCGGTCACAGACGCCCAGGCCCGGCGGAACCGCCGTGTGCCGTGAGCCCCTATTCCCTTGAGAAACCGCAACAGGGCTTGCCCCTGCGGTGCGTCACCGTCACAGAGCCCGATGACGTCTTGAGTGGTGCGGTGGGCGGGCCGTGACGGGCACGGCCCGCCCACCGCGCCGGGGAGCGCCCTCGGATGAGGGGCTCCCCGGCCTGGGTCCTACTTGATGATCTTCGTGACTCGCCCGGCGCCGACGGTCCGGCCACCCTCGCGGATGGCGAACTTCAGGCCCTCTTCCATGGCGACCGGCTGGATCAGCACGACGGACATGGCGGTGTTGTCACCGGGCATGACCATCTCGGTGCCCTCCGGCAGCGTCACGACGCCGGTGACGTCGGTGGTGCGGAAGTAGAACTGCGGGCGGTAGTTGTTGAAGAACGGCGTGTGGCGGCCACCCTCGTCCTTGGACAGGATGACGACCTGGCCCTCGAACTCGGTGTGCGGGGTGGTCGTACCGGGCTTGATGACGACCTGGCCGCGCTCGACGTCCTCGCGCTTGATGCCGCGCAGGAGCAGACCGACGTTGTCGCCGGCCTGGCCCTGGTCGAGCAGCTTGCGGAACATCTCGACACCGGTGACGGTGGTGCTCTGCTTCTCTTCCTTGATGCCGACGATGTCGACGGTCTCGTTGACGTTGACGACACCGCGCTCGATGCGGCCGGTCACCACGGTGCCGCGACCGGTGATCGAGAAGACGTCCTCGATCGGCATGAGGAACGGCTTGTCGGTGTCGCGCTCGGGCTCGGGGATGGACTCGTCGACCGTCTTCATGAGGTCGAGGACCGCCTGGCCCCACTCGGCGTCGCCCTCAAGGGCCTTCAGCGCGGAGACCTTGGTGACCGGAACGTCGTCACCGGGGAACTCGTACTCGCTGAGCAGCTCGCGGACCTCGAGCTCGACGAGCTCGAAGATCTCCTCGTCGTCCACCATGTCGGCCTTGTTGAGGGCCACCACGATGTAGGGCACGCCGACCTGGCGGGCCAGGAGCACGTGCTCCTTGGTCTGCGGCATCGGGCCGTCGGTGGCGGCCACGACCAGGATGGCGCCGTCCATCTGCGCCGCGCCGGTGATCATGTTCTTCACGTAGTCGGCGTGGCCGGGGCAGTCGACGTGGGCGTAGTGACGCGCCTCGGTCTGGTACTCGACGTGGGCGACGGAGATGGTGATACCGCGCTCGCGCTCCTCGGGAGCGTTGTCGATGTCCTCGAACGGGGTGAACGGGTTCAGCTCCGGGTACGCGTCGTGCAGCACCTTGGTGATGGCCGCGGTCAGCGTGGTCTTGCCGTGGTCAATGTGACCGATGGTGCCGATGTTGACGTGCGGCTTAGTCCGCTCGAACTTTTCCTTCGCCACTGGATGTCTCCTAGACGTACAGAGCTATCTGACGTCCGCCCCCGCGGGTGCGGGACCGGACTGGTTACGTGTCCGCGGGCGAGTTACTCGCCGCGAACCTTCGCCACAATTTCTTGGGCGACGGCGGACGGAACCTCCGCGTAGGAGTCGAACACCATCGAGTAGTTGGCTCGACCCTGCGTGCGGCTACGCAGGTCACCCACGTAGCCGAACATCTCGGAGAGGGGAACCTGGGCCTTGACGACCCGGGCGCCCGAACGCTCGTCCATGGACTGGATCTGTCCGCGGCGGGAGTTCAGGTCCCCGATGACGTCACCCATGTAGTCCTCAGGGGTGATGACCTCGACGGCCATGACCGGCTCCAGAAGAGTCGGCTTGGCCAGCCTGACGGCCTCCTTGAAGGCCATCGAACCGGCGGTCTTGAAGGCCATCTCGGAGGAGTCGACCTCGTGGTACTGCCCGTCCTGGAGCGTCACCTTGATGCCCACGAGCGGGTAGTGCGCGAGCACACCGAGCTCAGCGGCCTCCTGGCAACCGGCGTCGACCGAGGGGATGTACTCCCTCGGCACGCGGCCACCGGTGACGGCGTTGACGAACTCGTAGCCGCTGGCGTCGCCGCTCTCGGACTCCAGGGGCTCCAGGTCGATCTTGACCTTGGCGAACTGGCCGGACCCACCGGTCTGCTTCTTGTGGGTGTAGACGTGGCCCTCGACCTTCTTGCGAATGGTCTCGCGGTAGGCCACCTGCGGCTTGCCGATGTTGGCCTCGACCTTGAACTCGTCGCGCATGCGGTTGACCAGCACCTCAAGGTGCAGCTCACCCATACCGGAGATCACGGTCTGGCCGGTCTGCTCGTCCGAGGACACCTGGAAGGAGGGGTCCTCGTCGGCCAGGCGCTGGATCGCGATGCCCAGCTTCTCCTGGTCGCTCTTGGTCTTGGGCTCGATGGCCACCTCGATGACCGGGGCCGGGAACGACATGGACTCCAGAACGATCGGTGAGGACTGCTCGCACAGCGTCTCACCGGTCGTGGTGTCCTTCAGACCCATGACCGCCACGATGTCGCCCGCACCGGCCTCCGCGATCTCCTCACGCTTGTTGGAGTGCATGCGGTAGATCTTGCCGATGCGCTCCTTGCGGCCCTTGAGGCTGTTCATCACCTGTGAGCCGGAGGTCAGGACGCCGGAGTAGATGCGCACGTAGGTCAGCTTGCCCAGGTGCGGGTCGCTCATGATCTTGAAGACCAGGGCGGACATCGGCTCGTCGACGCTCGGCTTGCGGGAGAGCTTGGTCTCCTCGGTCTCGTCCTTGGGGTCGTGGCCCTCGATGGCCTCGACGTCCAGGGGCGAGGGGAGGTAGGCGGTGACCGCGTCGAGCAGGGGCTGGACGCCCTTGTTCTTGAAGGCGGTGCCGCACAGGACCGGGACGGCGGTGCCGGCGATGGTGGCGCGGCGGATCGCGGGGACCAACTGCTCCTCGGAGGGCTCCTGGCCCTCCAGGTACAGCTCCATGATCTCGTCGTCGGCCTCGGCCAGCGTCTCGATGAACTTGGTGCGCGCCTCACGGGCCTCGTCGGCGTGCTCGTCGGGGATGTCGATCGTGTCGTACATCTCACCGAGCGCGGCCTCGGCGTTCCACACGTAGGCCTTCATCTTCACCAGGTCGATGACGCCCTTGAAGTCGCCCTCGGTCCCGATGTTGAGCTGGATCGGCATCGCGTTGGCGCCCAGGCGGTCGCGGAACATGTCCACGCAGCGCTGGAACTCGGCGCCGATCTTGTCCATCTTGTTGACGAAGCAGATACGCGGAACGTTGTAGCGGTCGGCCTGACGCCAGACCTGCTCCGACTGGGGCTCCACGCCCTCCTTGGCGTCGAACACCGCGACCGCACCGTCCAGCACACGCAGCGAACGCTCGACCTCGACCGTGAAGTCGACGTGGCCGGGCGTGTCGATGATGTTGATGGTGTGGTCGTCCCAGTGGGTGGTGGTAGCGGCCGAGGTAATGGTGATACCCCGCTCCTGCTCCTCCTTCATCCAGTCCATCGTGGCGGCGCCGTCGTGGACCTCACCCACCTTGTGGGTGACACCGGTGTAGTAGAGGATGCGCTCCGTCGTCGTGGTCTTGCCAGCGTCGATGTGGGCCATGATGCCGATGTTTCGCACCTTGGCCAGGTCAAGCAAAGTCTTAGCCATGAGGCTCGTCGTCCCTCGGTCCGTTCCGATCCGGCCGCTCTACCAGCGGTAGTGAGCGAAGGCCTTGTTCGACTCGGCCATCTTGTGCGTGTCCTCACGCTTCTTGACGGCCGCGCCGAGTCCGTTGCTGGCGTCGACCAGCTCGTTCATCAGACGCTCGGTCATGGTCTTCTCACGGCGCTGGCGCGCGTAGGAGACCAGCCAGCGCAGAGCCAGCGTGGTGGACCGGGAGGCGCGGACCTCGACCGGCACCTGGTAGGTCGCGCCACCGACGCGGCGGCTGCGGACCTCGAGCGCGGGCTTGACGTTGTCCAGGGCGCGCTTGAGAACGACCAGCGGTTCCTGGCCGGTCTTCTCGCGAGCACCCTCCAGGGCGTCGTAGACGACGCTCTGGGCGATGGAGCGCTTGCCGTCGAGCAGCACCTTGTTGATCAGTGCCGTGACGAGCGGCGAGCCGTGGACCGGGTCGGTGATGAGCTGGCGCTTCGGCGCCGGGCCCTTGCGCGGCATGCTTACTTCTCCTTCTTGGCGCCGTAGTGGCTACGCGCCTGCTTGCGGCCACGGACACCCTGGGTGTCGAGCGAGCCGCGGACAATTCGGTAGCGGACGCCCGGCAGGTCCTTCACACGACCACCGCGGACCAGCACGATGCTGTGCTCCTGGAGGTTGTGACCGATGCCGGGAATGTAGGCAGTGACCTCGATGCCGCTGCTCAGCTTCACGCGGGCGACCTTGCGCAGAGCGGAGTTCGGCTTCTTCGGCGTAGTGGTGTAGACACGCGTGCACACACCACGACGCTGCGGACTCCCCTTCAGCGCCGGGGTCTTGTTCTTTGCGACCTTGTCCTGTCGGCCCTTACGGACCAGCTGCTGGATGGTGGGCACCGCGTCTCCGTCTTCCTCGTGACCTACGCCGGTTCTCGTAGCCGATATCGCTATTGACCTGCTGAACTTCCCGAATCTCCCCGACCCCCGCTGTCGGGCGTGTCGCGCCTGTTCTAACGCACGGCGAAACCGAACACACCCGGCCGGAAGCCGTTATGGGAGGGGGTTCACATGCGCGGCGCGCCTGCGCCGTCGCCGGGGAGGAATCGACCGCTCCCGGGAGGCTTCAGGTGCCGCACACACGCGTGTGACCCGTCGACTCACGGGCACAATCACACAGGCTACCGCTCTCCGGTGACCCGGTCAAAGCGGTGTGCGACATGGCGAGTTTCGATCCTCGCGTAGCCGTGGGTCGGCCCTCAGTCTACTCGCTTCCGGGGGCGCTTCGCTCCAGGATCGCGGTGTCCGGGGCGCTTCACGGCGTTCGGAGCACCGGCCACCCCCTCGACCTGGCGTTCAGGGGTGGCCGGTGACCGGAGAAGACCGTCGGGTGCGCTACAGGACGAACCAGAAGGCGACACAGATCACGCTGATGAGGAGGCCCAGGGCCGCGAGCACCGTTCCCCCGCTGATGAAGCCCAGACCGTCCAAGCGGCCTTCGGACCTGCGGATCCTCTGCTTGGCCTTGGGGCCGGTGACGAACAGAGCCACCGGACCGGTGGCCAGACCGACGAGGGGAAGCAGCGAGGCGGCGCCCAGCCAGAGGGTGATCAGCGCCCCCCGATCGGTGTCGGCGAGGAAGTCGATGCTGTCGTAGCCCGGGTAGGCGTCCCCGGCCTCCCCACCCAGGGGGCGGTCGTCGAACCCGGGGAAGTCGCCGGCGATCGGGTCCCGGCGCCGTTTGGACCTGGCCCTGCGCGCCGACTGGCCGGTCGGCATCCCGTAGTCGGCGGGGGTGAACCCGTCGTCGTACTCCGGGTCCTCCTCCTGCTCCCCGGGAGCCTCGGTCTCCTCTTCGCCCGGGGCGACGGGCTCCTGGACGTAGGGCACGGGGGGTGCCAGGTCCGAGGGCACCCCGGGCACGACACCACCGCCGGCATACCCGGCCTCCGGGAGACGCTCCTCCGGATCGAAGCGGTGCGCGTCGGCGGCGAGCGGGTCCGGGCCCCCTCCGGCCCGGCCGTAGGACTCGTCACCGCGCCGGTCCCAGCGGTCCGGGTCGCCGTAGTCCTGGTGGAGGTCGCCGGAGTACGGCTCGCCGTAGCCCTGGTCGTAGCGTTCGCCCCCGTCGTACCCGGTTCCGGGGTACCCGTCCCCTTCCTCGCGGGCGGGATGGGGGGCGGTCTCCGACGGAGCGTCGAAGGCCCGGTTGCCGTCGGGCTCCGCCCGGTGGTCCGCGTAGGAGCCCTTGAAGCCCAGGGGGTCGACCTCGTACCCGGCCTCCCGTCCGCCGTCCTTCTCACGGGCCCTCGTCTGCATGTCGGCGAGCGCGGCGAGCGGGTCGTCGGCCTCGGGGACCGCAGCGGAGAGGGCGGTGGTCTCCGGCCCGGAGGGCCCCGGCCCCCAGTCCTGGTACTCCGGTTCGGAGGGCGTGTTCTCGCGACGCCTGCGTTCGGCCTCGCGCACCGCCTCCGGCAGGCGTTCGTCGTCGCGACCGAAGGCCCAGGTGTTGCCGCTGCCCGTGCCGGGCGTCCCCTCGTCGAAGCGTGTCGAGGCGGGTGAGGGGGTCCCGGAGAGTTCGTCGTCGTAGGTGTCCGTGTACGGGGCCGCCGTCTCCTGCGAGGGGGCCCAGGAGGCGCCGGCGTCCTGGGAGACGGCCCGCTCCGGCCCGCCGTCGGACACACCCGGCTCCCGATAGGGCGCAGCGAGGTCCGCCGACGTATCCCAGGACCGGGCCTCCTCCGGCTCCCACGAAGAGGGCCGGGCCTCCTCCGAGTCCTCCCAGGACGGCGCGGCCGAACCCGACCGCGCCCCGCCCCAGACCGGAGCGTCCCCGGCCCCCTCCCACGGAGAGGGAGCCGCGGATCCCGGCTCCCACGAGGAGGCGGCCGTGTCCTGCGCGGGGGTCCAGGAAGTACCGGTGTCGTGCGAAGGCATCTGGTCCGGCCCGCCGTCGGACACACCCGGCTCCCGATAGGGCGCAGCGAGGTCCGCCGACGTATCCCAGGACCGGGCCTCCTCCGGCTCCCACGAAGAGGGCCGGGCCTCCTCCGAGTCCTCCCAGGACGGCGCGGCCGAACCCGACCGCGCCCCGCCCCAGACCGGAGCGTCCCCGGCCCCCTCCCACGGAGAGGTTCCGAGGCCGTCACCGGAGAATGAGGAGGCGTCCTCCCGCGTCTCGGGCGGAAGGGGGACCTGGGCACTGGCCGCCACGCCGGGGTAGGCGGGCTCCTCCTCGGGTACGGGCTCCCCCGGGATCCGTGTCAGCGGCCGGTAGGCCGCGGCCCCCGCACCCGGGTAGGAGATGGGGTCCTGGTTCAGCGACGGAGAGGACGGCTCCGGCGCGGCGTACGGGGGCTGCGGTGGCCCGCCGAGCGCCTCCGGATAGGGCTCCACCAGTGCCGGCCGGGACGTGCTCAGCCCCGAGTAGCCGCCGCTGTCGGGGAAGACCGTCTCGTCCGGGTCCTTGCCCTCCAGCGGATCCTGGTACTCCGACTGCGTGCGGTAGCGGTTCTCCGTCGGCTTGAACCACGAGTCGGTGCTGCCCGCACCCGTGTTCCGGCCGCCCCCGTTTTCAGTCACTGTGTGCCTGCTCTCCAGACAGCGCCGTAGCGCTCGTTCCCCGTCCGCACCGCCCTGTGCGGATAGCGATAACGCCGAACGGCGGCGCCACCACCCCGGTGGGGAGGTGGTGGAGCGCCGCCGCGGACACCGCCGTTACCGGTTGTACGGCCCGAAGTCGTACTCCTCCAGCGGGACGGCCTCACCGGATCCCTGCCCGAAGGTGTACTCGCTGGGCTCCTCGTAACCGGACACCGAGTACATCGAGGCCTTGGCCTCCTCGGTCGGCTCCACCCGGACGTTGCGGTACTGCGGAATACCGGTACCGGCAGGGATGAGCTTACCGATGATGACGTTCTCCTTGAGGCCGAGCAGAGGATCGCTCTTGCCGTGGATCGCGTTCTCGGTCAGCACCCGGGTGGTCTCCTGGAAGGAGGCCGCCGACAGCCAGGACTCGGTGGCCAGCGAGGCCTTGGTGATCCCCAGCAGGACCGGGCGCCCGGCGGCGGGCTGTCCGCCCTCGGACACCACGCGGCGGTTGATCGACTCGAACTTGGGCCGTTCCACCATCTCACCCGGCAGCAGCTCGGTGTCACCCGACTCCAGGATGTTCACCCGCTTGAGCATCTGGCGGACGATGATCTCGATGTGCTTGTCGTGGATGGACACACCCTGCGACTTGTACACCTCCTGGACCTCCGACACGAGGTGCTGCTGCACCATGCGCGGGCCCTGGATACGGAGGACCTCGTGCGGGTCGATCGCGCCCTGGATCAGCTTCTGGCCGACGGCGACGTGGTCGTCGTCGCTCACCAGGAGCTGGGCACGCATCGGCACCGGGTAGGCGATCTCGTCCGAGCCGTCGTCCGGGATGACGACGATCTTACGGCTCTTCTCCGTGTCGTCGATCCGGATCCGGCCCTCCAGCTCGGAGATCGGGGCCACGCCCTTGGGAATACGGGCCTCGAAGAGCTCCTGCACACGCGGCAGGCCGTGGGTGATGTCCTGGCCGGCCGAACCGCCCATGTGGAAGGTCCGCATGGTGAGCTGGGTGCCGGGCTCACCGATGGACTGGGCCGCGATGATACCGATCGCCTCACCGACGTCCACCGGCTTGCCGGTCGCCATGGAACGGCCGTAGCAGGTGGTGCAGACGCCGATCTTGGCCTCACAGGTCAGCGACGAGCGGATACGCACGCGGGTGATGCCCGCGGCGATGAGCTTGTCGATGTTCTGCTCGGAGGTGTCGGACAGCGCGGGCAGCACGGTCTTGCCCTCGGCGTCCACGACGTCCTCGGCGAGCGTGCGCCCGAACCCGGTGTTCTCGACGTTGTGCTTGCGCACCACGACGCCGGACTCGCTCTTCTCACCGATCTCGTGCCAGAGGGAGCGGTCCGTGCCGCAGTCCAGCTCGCGGACGATGACGTCCTGCGCGACGTCCACCAGACGACGGGTCAGGTAACCCGAGTCGGCGGTGCGCAGCGCGGTGTCGGCCAGACCCTTGCGCTGTCCGTGCGTGGAGATGAAGTACTCCAGGACGGACAGGCCCTCGCGGTAGGAGGACTTGATCGGGCGCGGGATCGTCTCACCCTTGGTGTTGGAGACCAGGCCGCGGATACCCGCGATCTGGCGCACCTGCATCGGGTTGCCTCGGGCACCGGACTGGACCATCATCCACACCGGGTTGTCGGCGGGGAAGTTGTCCTCCATGTCCTTGGCGACCTCGGCGGTGGCCTGTGTCCACACCTCGGTGAGCTCCTGGCGGCGCTCGTCGTCGGTGATGAGACCGCGGTCGTACTCGCGCTGGATCTTGTCCGCCTTGCGCTCGTACCCCTCAAGGATCTCGGCCTTGCGCGGAGGCGCGACGACGTCCTCGATGCCGATGGTCAGGCCGGACCGGGTGGCCCAGCGGTATCCGGCGTCCTTCAGGGCGTCCAGGGTCGTGGCGACCTGGACCTTGGGGTAGTTCTCGGCCAGGTCGTTGACCAGGGCCGAGATCTGCTTCTTGCCCATCTGGTAGTTGATGTAGGGGTAGTCGACCGGGGTGGTCTCGTTGAAGAGGTACCGGCCCAGGGTCGTCTCCAGGAGGTAGTCCTGGCCCGGCTCCCAGCCCTCCGGGGCCTCCCAGTCCTTGGGCGTCGGGGCGCCGTCGGAGATCCGCAGGCGGATGTTGGCCTGCAGGTCCAGGTCGCCCAGGTCGTAGGCCATGATGGCCTCGGCCGGGGAGAGGAACGCGCGCCCCTCACCCGCGGCACCCGCCTTCTCCGTGGTCAGGTAGTACAGGCCGATGATCATGTCCTGGGTGGGCATGGTCACGGGCTTGCCGTCGGAGGGCTTGAGGATGTTGTTCGTGGCCAGCATCAGCAGCCGCGCCTCGGCCTGGGCCTCGGCCGACAGCGGCAGGTGCACGGCCATCTGGTCACCGTCGAAGTCGGCGTTGAACGCCGTACACACGAGCGGGTGGATCTGGATGGCCTTGCCCTCGACCAACTGCGGTTCGAAGGCCTGGATGCCCAGGCGGTGCAGCGTGGGCGCACGGTTGAGCAGCACCGGGTGCTCGGTGATGACCTCTTCGAGGACGTCCCACACGACCGGGCGGGACCGCTCCACCATGCGCTTGGCGCTCTTGATGTTCTGAGCGTGGTTCAGATCGACCAGGCGCTTCATCACGAACGGCTTGAACAGTTCCAGGGCCATCTGCTTGGGCAGGCCGCACTGGTGCAGCTTGAGCTGCGGGCCGACGACGATGACCGAGCGGCCGGAGTAGTCGACGCGCTTGCCGAGCAGGTTCTGGCGGAACCGGCCCTGCTTGCCCTTGAGCATGTCGGACAGCGACTTGAGCGGACGGTTGCCCGGTCCGGTGACCGGTCGGCCCCTGCGGCCGTTGTCGAACAGCGCGTCGACGGCCTCCTGGAGCATCCGCTTCTCGTTGTTGACGATGATCTCGGGCGCGCCGAGGTCGAGCAGCCGCTTGAGCCGGTTGTTGCGGTTGATCACCCGGCGGTACAGGTCGTTGAGGTCGGAGGTGGCGAAGCGTCCGCCGTCCAACTGCACCATCGGACGCAGGTCCGGCGGGATGACCGGAATGCAGTCCAGCACCATGCCCATGGGGCTGTTGGTGGTGTTGAGGAACGCCGAGACGACCTTGAGCCGCTTGAGGGCGCGGGCCTTCTTCTGGCCCTTGCCGGTGCGGATGGTCTCCCGGAGCTTCTCCGCCTCCGCGTCCAGCTCGAAGTTGGAGAGCCGGTCCTGGATGGCCTGGGCGCCCATACCGCCGCGGAAGTACTTGCCGAAGCGGTCCCGCATCTCGCGGTAGAGCATCTCGTCGCCCTCAAGGTCCTGGACCTTGAGGTTCTTGAACCGGTTCCAGACCTCGTCGAGGCGGTCGATCTCGCGCTGGGCCCGGTCGCGCAACTGGCGCATCTCGCGCTCGGCACCCTCGCGCACCTTGCGGCGGGCGTCACTCTTGGCGCCCTGCTCCTCCAGCTCGGCGAGGTCGGCCTCCAGCTTGCGGTGGCGCTCCTCGACGGTGGAGTCGCGGCGCTGCTCCAGGTGCTGCTTCTCGACCGCGATCCGCGCCTCCAGGGACTGGAGGTCGCGCTCACGGGCCTCGGTGTCGACCCACGTGACCATGTAGGCGGCGAAGTAGATGATCTTCTCGAGATCCTTCGGCGCCAGGTCCAGCAGGTAGCCCAGGCGGGAGGGCACACCCTTGAAGTACCAGATGTGCGTGACCGGGGCGGCCAGCTCGATGTGGCCCATCCGCTCACGGCGCACCTTGGCGCGGGTCACCTCGACGCCGCAGCGCTCACAGATGATGCCCTTGAAGCGGACGCGCTTGTACTTTCCGCAGTAGCACTCCCAGTCCCGGGTCGGACCGAAGATCTTCTCGCAGAAGAGTCCGTCCTTCTCCGGCTTGAGGGTCCGGTAGTTGATGGTTTCGGGCTTCTTGACCTCGCCGTGCGACCACTGGCGGATGTCGTCGGCCGTGGCGAGGCCAATGCGCAGCTCGTCGAAGAAGTTGACGTCGAGCACTTAATTCGTCCCCTGCTCTCGAAGGATGCGGAAGTTAGACCTCTTCGACACTGCTCGGCTCGCGCCGACCCAGGTCGATCCCCAGTTCTTCCGCAGCGCGGAAAACGTCCTCGTCGCTGTCGCGCATCTCGATGGACATACCGTCACTGGACAGCACCTCCACGTTCAGACAGAGCGACTGCATCTCCTTGATGAGCACCTTGAAGGACTCAGGGATGCCCGGCTCGGGGATGTTCTCGCCCTTGACGATGGCCTCGTAGACCTTGACACGGCCCACCACGTCGTCGGACTTGATGGTGAGCAGCTCCTGGAGGGCGTAGGCGGCGCCGTAGGCCTCCAGCGCCCAGACCTCCATCTCACCGAAGCGCTGGCCGCCGAACTGCGCCTTGCCGCCCAGCGGCTGCTGGGTGATCATGGAGTACGGGCCGGTGGAGCGCGCGTGGATCTTGTCGTCCACCAGGTGGTGGAGCTTGAGGATGTACTTGTAGCCGACGGAGATCGGCTCGGCGAAGGGCTCGCCGGTACGGCCGTCGAAGAGGCGGGCCTTGCCGTCCTCGTTGATCAGGCGGTTGCCGTCGGCGTTGGGCCGGACCGACTGGATGAGGCCGCTCAGCTCGTCACCGCGCAGGCCGTCGAAGACCGGCGTGGCCACCCGGGAGTTCGGCGGCGCCTCGGACGCCCCGATCTCCTGGAGGGACCGCTGCCAGGCCTCCTCGGTGCCCTCGACCAGCCAGCCGTTCTTGGCCATCCACCCCAGGTGGACCTCCAGGACCTGGCCGACGTTCATACGGCCGGGGACGCCCAGCGGGTTGAGGATGATGTCGATCGGCGTGCCGTCCTCCAGGAAGGGCATGTCCTCCTGGGGCAGGATCTTGGCGATGACACCCTTGTTGCCGTGGCGCCCGGCGAGCTTGTCGCCGTCGGTGATCTTGCGCTTCTGGGCGACGTAGACGCGGACCATCTCGTTGACGCCGGGGGCGAGCTCGTCGCCGTCCTCGCGCCTGAACACGCGCACGCCGATGACCTTGCCGGTCTCACCGTGCGGGACCTTCAGGGAGGTGTCGCGGACCTCGCGCGCCTTCTCACCGAAGATGGCGCGCAGCAGGCGCTCCTCCGGGGTCAGCTCGGTCTCACCCTTGGGGGTGACCTTGCCGACGAGGATGTCGCCGTCGACGACCTCGGCACCGATCCGGATGATGCCCCGGTCGTCGAGGTCGGCGAGGACCTCCTCGCTGACGTTGGGGATCTCGCGGGTGATCTCCTCCGGGCCCAGCTTGGTGTCGCGGGCGTCGACCTCGTGCTCCTCGATGTGGACCGAGGAGAGGACGTCGTCCTGGACCAGGCGCTGGGAGAGGATGATCGCGTCCTCGTAGTTGTGGCCCTCCCAGGACATGTAGGCCACGAGCAGGTTCTTGCCCAGCGACATCTCGCCCTGGTCGGTGGAGGGTCCGTCGGCGAGGACCTCCTTCTCCTCGACCCGCTGGCCTTCCTGGACGATCGGCCGCTGGTTGAAGCAGGTTCCCTGGTTGGAGCGCTGGAACTTGTGCAGGCGGTAGGTCTTGCGCGTGCCGTCGTCGGCCATCACCGTGACGTAGTCGGCGGTGACGTCCTCGACCACACCGGCCTTCTCGGCGAGGAGGACGTCGCCGGCGTCGGTGGCCGCGCGGTACTCCATGCCGGTGCCGACGTAGGGCGCTTCGGCGCGCAGCAGCGGCACGGCCTGGCGCTGCATGTTGGACCCCATGAGCGCGCGGTTGGCGTCGTCGTGCTCCAGGAAGGGGATCATGGCCGTGGCGACCGACACCATCTGGCGCGGCGACACGTCCAGGTAGTCGACCACCTCCGAACCGACCTGCTCGAACTCCTCGCCCTTGTGGCGCACGAGGACCTGCGACTCGGCGAAGGTCCCGTCCGCGTTCAGCGGGGTGTTCGCCTGGCCGATGACGAACCGGTCCTCCTCGTCGGCGGTGAGGTAGTCGACCTGGTCGGTGACCCGGCCGTCCTGCACCCGGCGGTAGGGGGTCTCCACGAAGCCGAAGGAGTTGACCCGGCCGTAGGCGGCCAGCGAGCCGATGAGGCCGATGTTGGGGCCCTCGGGGGTCTCGATCGGGCACATGCGGCCGTAGTGGGAGGCGTGGACGTCGCGGACCTCGAAGCCCGCGCGCTCCCGGGACAGACCACCCGGGCCCAGCGCCGAGAGGCGGCGCTTGTGGGTCAGACCCGCCAGCGGGTTGGTCTGGTCCATGAACTGGGAGAGCTGCGAGGTGCCGAAGAACTCCTTGATGGAGGCGACGACCGGACGGATGTTGATCAGGGTCTGCGGCGTGATCGCCTCGACGTCCTGGGTGGTCATCCGCTCGCGGACGACGCGCTCCATGCGGGCCAGGCCCAGGCGGACCTGGTTCTGGATGAGCTCGCCGACGGTGCGCAGGCGGCGGTTGCCGAAGTGGTCGATGTCGTCGGTCTCGATCCGGCGGGGACCGAGGTCGGTCTCCTTCTCGGCCTCGCCGGCGTGCAGGCGCACGAGGTAGTCGATGGTGGAGACGATGTCCTCTTCGGTGAGCGTGCCCTGGGTGTAGTCGGCGTCCAGGGAGAGCTTCTTGTTGATCTTGTACCGGCCGACCTTGGCGAGGTCGTAGCGCTTGGGGTTGAAGTAGAGGTTCTCCAGCAGCGCCTGGGCCGACTCCTTCGTGGGCGGCTCTCCGGGGCGGAGCTTGCGGTAGATGTCCAGCAGGGCGTCGTCCGTACCGGCGGTGGGGTCCTTCTCCAGCGTGTTGCGGATGGACTCGTACTGGCCGAAGCGCTCCAGGATCTGGTCGGTGGTCCAGCCCAGCGCCTTGAGCAGGACGGTGACGCCCTGCTTGCGCTTGCGGTCGATACGCACACCGACGAAGTCGCGCTTGTCGACCTCGAACTCGAGCCAGGCGCCGCGGGACGGGATGACCTTGCAGCCGAACAGGTCCTTGTCCGAACTCTTGTCGACGGAGCGGTCGAAGTAGACTCCCGGGGAGCGGACCAGTTGGGACACGACGACACGCTCGGTGCCGTTGATGATGAAGGTGCCCTTGTCGGTCATGAGCGGGAAGTCGCCCATGAACACCGTCTGGCTCTTGATCTCACCGGTGTCGTTGTTGATGAACTCCGCGGTGACGAACATCGGAGCGGAGTAGGTCGCGTCCCGCTCCTTGCACTCGTCCACGGTGTTCTTGGGCGGCTCGAACCTGTGGTCCCGGAACGACAGGGACATCGTGCCCGAGAAGTCCTCGATCGGGCTGATCTCCTCGAAGATCTCTTCGAGACCGGACTGCTCCGGAACGCCCTTGTCGCCGGCGTTTCGGGCCGTTTCGACCCGATTCTTCCACTTCTCGTTTCCTAGCAGCCAGTCGAACGACACGGTCTGCAGGTCGAGCAGGTCCGGAACCTCAAGCGGTTCCTGGATACGGGCGAAGGAAACGCGGCGCGGACCAAGGGCGTTAGCGGAGGCGTTGCGCGAGGCTGCCAACAGGGGTCCTTCCGAAGGCTTGTGGCGGTTGATGCGCGCACGCCAGACGATCCATCACGGGAAGGACCGCCGCAACACTGTTGAGACGGTCGCATCGAGCGGGAGCGGGCTACCGTGTCCAGACGAAAATCAGATGACGGAAGCCGTACACCGACACAGGGATCACCAAAGGGCAGCGCAAAAGGTCAGTGTAGCCGAACACCACACTGCTGTCCACTCACGGTCCCTTGCGGTCCCTCGGGCGCCACTCACGACATCCGAAGGATCACCCCTGATGGCCAATCCGTCAAGCCCGTGGACCACGGTTGACCATGGACGAACCGCGCTGCCCGCCCTGCGACCCAAGGGGTTCGGAGCCTTCGGACATCCGAGAGGATTCCCTCAGCCGGGCCGGGTAAACACTCCGCCCCGACCGCGTCAAGATTCCCAGGACGGGAGATTACCCTGCCGAAGGGACACTTCGCACTCCCGCGACCGCCCCAGCTTCGCACACGACGGCGCCGCCGCCCGGCAGACACGGCCCAGCCGCAGGACATACGAGAACGCGGCCGCCCCTTTCCGGAGAAAGGGACGGCCGCGTCGGGCAGACCGGCGGACCCGTCGGGCCCGCTCACGGACTACTTGAGGGTGACCTTGGCGCCGGCGCCCTCAAGGGCCTCCTTGGCCTTCTCGGCGGCCTCCTTGTTGACGCCCTCCAGGAGCGGCTTGGGAGCGTTGTCGACGAGGTCCTTGGCCTCCTTGAGGCCCAGGCTGGTGAGGCTGCGGACCTCCTTGATGACCTGGATCTTCTTGTCGCCGGCACCCTCGAGGATGACGTCGAACTCGTCCTTCTCGGGCTCGGCCTCGGCGGCGGCACCGCCACCGCCGGGGCCAGCGGCGACGACGGCGGCCGGGGCGGCGGCCTCGACATCGAACTTCTCCTCGAACTGCTTCACGAACTCGGAGAGCTCAAGGAGGGTCATCTCCTCGAACGCGGCAAGCAGGTCCTCGGTGCTGAGCTTCGCCATGGTGCGATCTCTCTTTCTCTACTGACACGCGTGCCCGGGGGCACCGCGTGCGAGGCGTGTGGCGGGAGCCGACGGCCCCCACCGGGGTTCGGGGTGTCTAGGCGGCTTCCTCTTCGCGCTTGTCCGCAAGAGCCTGCGCCAGGCGCACGGTCTTGAGCGGAAGCGCCTGGAAGACGGCGGCGGCCTGGCCCTGCTTGGCCTTGAGCGCACCGGCCATCTTCGAGAGAAGCACCTCGCGGGACTCCAGGTCGGCCAGCTTGGTGACGTCCTCGGCGGACATCGACTTGCCGTCGATGACAGCGCCCTTGATCACCAAGGGCTCGTTCGCCTTCGCGAAGTCACGCAGACCCTTGGCGGCCTCGACCACGTCGCCGTGGACGAAGGCGATGGCGGAGGGGCCCTGGAGGAGGTTCTTGATCTCCTCGTCGAGGCCCGCCTCGTCCACCGCGATCTTGGTCAGCGTGTTCTTGACGATGCGAAAACGCGCACTCTGGCCGAGGGCGCGGCGGAGCTCGTTGAGCCCGGCCACGCTGAGTCCCCGGTATTCGGTCAGCACGGCGCCGTTGGACTCACGGAACTCCTCCGTGAGCTCGGCGACCGCGGCTGCCTTGTCCGGCCTCGCCATGGGACTCCTTCCAACAGTGAACGCTGGTTGGTCCCCAAGGACCCGCGTGAGCGGGCGTCAGCACGAGAAAGGCCCCGAGCGCCAGGCGCACGGGGCACGACCGCGTCCACGGGGCGCGAGGACGCGCGCCCGGAACGGGAAAGCTCTGAGTGACACCTGCGCGGGCGCCCACCTGCTGTGGGTCCTTAGGTCACCCGTCGGGGTGACGACCAGCGGTCTTCGGCAAGTCCCCATCGTACCGGACTCTCGCGTGTGCTTGCACAGGCCCACGACGTCGGCACCACGGAACCCTCCGGGCACCTCTGCCGTCGAACAGGTCAACCCTCTCCCCCCGCTCACGAAGGCACGCATATGAAGACCGGTATACCGGCCGCGCTCAGCGTCGGCGTCCTCGCCCTGTCCCTCACCGCCTGCGGCGGCAGCGCCCAGGAAGGCGCCACCACCTCCGAAGGCTCCGAGGCCGCCGGTGGGGCCACCAGTGTCCTCGACCTCATCGACGGGCTCGCCGACAACACCGACGAGGTCACCAACTACACCCTTGAGACCGACATCGTCTCGACCGGGCCGGAGGCGATCGGGATCTCCATCACCATGGAGGTCATGGACGACCCGGAGGCGGTCCGGACGTCCATGTACATGCCGTTCATGGCCGAGATGGTGCGGGGCATGGCCGAACTCCAGGGGCAGGACGTCGAGGGCCTGACCACGGAGGAACTCGGCACCACGACCGTGATCACCCTCCCCGACGGTACGACCCTCACCTCCAACCACACCGGGCTCCAGGGCGCGGACACCCCGTGGATCCGGGGCGAGTCCGACACCCAGGTGGAGATCTCGGACCAGGATTTCGACCGCGAAAACCTGGGCTCCCTGTACTCCGCGCTCACCGATATCGACTCCTTCGAGGAGACGGGGACCGAGGAGGTCAACGGCGTCCCGACCACCCGGGTCGAGGGCACACTCACCGCTGAGCAGTACGCGGCCCTGGCCCCGGAGCAGCAGGAGGCCTTCGGCTCGATGAACGAGTCCGGCGGCACCATGGACGTGTCGGTGTGGATCGGCGACGACGGCTTCCCCATGCGTATGGAGTTCTCCGGTGACGAAGGCGACATGGCGATGGTCTTCTCGAAGCTGGGTGAGACCTCCTTCGAGATCCCCGCCGAGGACCAGATCACCGACATCTAGGCCCGCCGAACGGACCTCGAACGAAAGAGGCCCCCGGAACCTCGCCGGTTCCGGGGGCCGCCGCGCGTCTGCGTGAAGGCTAGGCGTCGAGCGGGATGCTCGGGCCCATGGTCGTGGTGACCACGGCCTTCTTGATGTAGCGGCCCTTGGCGGCGGACGGCTTGAGGCGGTTCACCTCGTCGATCGCGGCCTGGTAGTTCTCCACCAGCTTGGCGTCGTCGAAGGAGACCTTGCCGATGATGAAGTGCAGGTTCCCGTGGCGGTCCACGCGGAACTCGATCTTGCCGCCCTTGATGTCGGTCACGGCCTTGGCCACGTCCGGGGTGACGGTACCCGTCTTGGGGTTGGGCATGAGGCCGCGCGGACCGAGCACGCGGCCCAGGCGGCCGACCTTGCCCATGAGGTCCGGGGTGGCCACGACGGCGTCGAAGTCCAAGAAGCCGTTCTGGATCTCCTGGACGAGGTCGTCGTCACCGACGTAGTCGGCGCCGGCGGCGCGAGCCTGCTCCGCACGCTCACCGGTCGCGAAGACCAGGACCCGGGCGGTCTTGCCGGTGCCGTTGGGCAGGTTCACGGTGCCGCGGACCATCTGGTCGGCCTTGCGCGGGTCGACGCCCAGGCGCAGGGCGACCTCGACGGTGGCGTCGAACTTGACGCGGGTGGTCTCCTTGGCCAGCTTCACGGCCTCGACGGGGCCGTAGAGCCGGTCGCGGTCCACCAGCTCGGCGGCTTTGCGGTGGTTCTTGCTGCGCTTCACGCTGTTCTCCTCAGGAACGTGTGGTATCCGGGCCAGCGCATGGCCCTGCCACGGTGGGTTCTCGTCGTCGTCCCGCCATCCGGGTCCGGGACCCGGCGGGGCGCGAGGGCTACTTGACCTCGATGCCCATCGAGCGTGCGGTGCCGGCCACGATCTTGGCAGCGGCCTCGACGTCGTCGGTGTTGAGGTCGGGCAGCTTGGTCTGCGCGATCTCACGGCACTGCTCGGCGGTGATCGAACCGGCGGTGTTGCGGCCCGGGTCGGTGGCGGCCTTGTCCAGGCCCGCGGCCTTGAGGATCAGCTTCGGCGCCGGGGGCGTCTTGGTGACGAAGCTGAAGGAACGGTCCTCGTAGATGGAGATCTCTACGGGGATGACGTTGCCGCGCTGGGCCTCCGTGGCAGCGTTGTACTGCTTGCAGAAGTCCATGATGTTGACGCCGTGCGGACCGAGGGCGGTACCGACGGGCGGCGCCGGGGTGGCCTGACCGGCGGGCAGCTGCACCTTGACGAGTGCGGCCAGTTTCTTCTTCGGAGGCATATCGGGTCCTTTGCCTGATGTGCGATGTGTGCTGGTCCCTCACCTCCCGGCGGGGCCGGGGGCGGTCGTGGACCGCCGGGCGCCGGGGAGGAGCGTGCCGCGGCCGCGGCCGCGGGGCCCGCCGGGACCGGGCGGGCCGAAGCGCCCCGCCGTGGGCGGAGCACACGAGACGGGTCCGCCCGAGGGCGGACCCGTCAAGTCTACGCCGGTCGGGCCGCAGCCCGAACGCCTCAGATCTTGGCGACCTGGTTGAACGAGAGCTCGACCGGGGTCTCACGGCCGAAGATCGACACGAGCACCTTGAGCTTGTGCGTCTCCGGGTTGATCTCGCTGACCGTCGCGGGCAGGGTCGCGAACGGCCCCTCCATGACGGTGACGGACTCGCCGACCTCGTAGGCGACGTCGGAGCGGCCCGCGCCGCCCGCGGCGGCCTTGGCCTGCTGCGCCTGCTGCGGCTCCTCCTCCTGCTCGGGCGCCAGGAGCTTGGCGACCTCGGTGAGGCTGAGCGGAGCGGGCTTGTTGGACAGGCCCACGAAACCGGTCACCCCGGGGGTGTTGCGGATCGCCGACCATGACTCGTCGGTGAGGTCCATGCGGACGAGCACGTAGCCGGGCAGGACCTTCTCCACGACCTGCTGGCGCTTGCCGCTCTTGACCTCGGTGACCTCGTGCTCGGGCACCTCGACCTGGAAGATGTAGTCCTCCATGTTGAGGGACTGGGTACGGCTCTCCACGTTGGCCTTCACGCGCTTCTCGTAGCCCGCGTAGGTGTGCACCACGTACCAGTCGCCCGGCAGCAGGACGAGTTCGCTTCTGAACTCCTCGACGGGGTCGAGCTTGGGCTGCTCCTCGACCGCCTTGTCGGCGCCGTCAGCCGGCTCCGCCTCTTCGGCGCCGTCCTGGCCGGCCTCGGTCTCGGCCTGGTCGACCGTGTCCGCCGACAGTTCGTCCTCAAGGCCGGTCTCTTCCGCCGACGACTGATGACCCGGCTCCTCTTCGGGGAAGTCGTCAGAGGTCAGTGGGGACTCGGACACGGCTGCTCTTTCTCTCGTCGGATGCGCTGCGGGCGGGCCGACGCGCACCGGTCAGCGGCCGACGTCGAACCCGGTCCTGCCAGCTTAAGGTCTGTCGGTTCGGGATGGGACCAGGCAGGAAACACCGGGACGGCACGGCGCCCGCGCCGTGCCCTCCGCCCACCCGTTGGGTCCCGCTCTAGTCGCCGCGGCTCCGCATGAGGGCGCCCGCACCGATGAGAACGGCCATGGCACCGGTGGCGATGCTGGTCCACAGACCCAGCCCCTGGAACTCGCCCTCGGGGCTGAACCCGGAGTAGAGCCAGGTGATGAGCTCAGCGAAGACGAAGTCGGCGAGGGAGACGTAACTCAGGACCAGGACCACGAACACCAGCACGACGATGGTGTAGGTGATCAGTTCGCGCCGCGTGGGCCAGCGAACCTTGCGCAGCTCCTCGGCGACCTGCTTGGTGAAGTTCCAAGGGTTGTTGCGACGCTGGGGCTCCTTGCCCGACTTGGCGTCGGCGTCAGTCTGGGTCACCTGGGGTCCTTAGGGTCGCGGGCCATGGAACATCCCCGTAAACTCCCGCACGGTGTGCCGACCCGAGGTCGGCACACCGTGCGCTTGCAGGGCAGGAGGGACTCGAACCCCCAACCGCCGGTTTTGGAGACCGGTGCTCTGCCAATTGAGCCACTGCCCTTGACGGAAACTGCGCTTCCACCATAGCCGGTCGACCGCGGCTCCGCACACCATTACGGCCCGCGAGGCCGTCAACCGGCTCGACGCGAACGAGTGTATGCGCACGGCCCGCCGCGGACAAACCCGCCCCTCCCCCGACGCGCGGCCGCAGCGCACCACCAAGGCCTGCTACCCTCCCCGCCACCACCGGGGGCGCACACGTGACACCATAGGGTCCATGACTGAGCGACCCCGAGTCTCTGCACGTATCAGCGCCATCTCCGAGTCCGCCACCCTCGCCGTCGACGCGAAGGCCAAGGCCATGAAGGCGGAGGGGCGTCCCGTCATCGGCTTCGGCGCGGGAGAGCCCGACTTCCCGACCCCCGACTACATCGTCGAGGCCGCTGTCGAGGCCGCGCGCGAACCGCGCTTCCACCGCTACACCCCCGCCGGCGGGCTTCCCGAACTGAAGAAGGCGATCGCCGAGAAGACCACCCGGGACTCCGGCTACCAGGTCGAGCCCGCCCAGGTCCTGGTGACCAACGGCGGCAAGCAGGCCATCTACGAGGCCTTCGCCGCCCTGCTCGACCCGGGGGACGAGGTCATCGTGGTGGCCCCCTACTGGACCACCTACCCCGAGTCGATCAAGCTCGCGGGCGGCGTCCCCGTCTTCGTCACCACCGACGAGAGCACCGGCTACATGGCCGGGGTCGAACAACTGGAGGCGGCGCGCACCGAGCGCACCAAGGTCCTGGTGTTCGTCTCCCCCTCCAACCCGACCGGTGCCGTCTACCCGCGCGAGCAGGTCCGCGCCATCGGCCAGTGGGCCCTGGAGCACGACCTGTGGGTGCTGACCGACGAGATCTACGAGCACCTGGTCTACGGCGACACCGAGTTCTCCTCGATGCCCGTCGAGGTCCCCGAACTGGCCGACCGCACCGTGGTCGTCAACGGTGTCGCCAAGACCTACGCGATGACCGGCTGGCGCGTGGGGTGGATCATCGGCCCGAAGGACGTCGTCAAGGCGGCGGGCAACCTCCAGTCGCACGCCACCTCCAACGTGGCCAACGTCTCGCAGGCCGCCGCCCTGGCCGCCGTCTCCGGCAGCCTGGACGCCGTGGCGACGATGCGCGAGTCCTTCGACCGCCGCCGCCGGACCATCGTGCGCATGCTCAACGAGATCGACGGCGTGGTCTGCCCCGAACCGCAGGGCGCCTTCTACGCCTACCCCTCCGTGAAGGGCGTGCTGGGCAAGGAGATCCGCGGTAGGACGCCGGCCACCTCCACCGAGCTGGCCGAGCTCATCCTGGAGGAGGCCGAGGTCGCCGTGGTCCCGGGCGAGGCCTTCGGCACCCCCGGCTACCTTCGGCTGTCCTACGCCCTCAGCGACGAGGACCTCGCCGAGGGCGTGAGCCGTATCCAGAAGCTGCTGGCCGAGGCCCGCTAGGCTGTGTTCCTTTGAACCTCCGCTCCGCTTCGAGCGGATCGCGGTGAGGGAGCAGGCGGGTGTGCCCTCCGGCCGGTACCGGAGGGCACACCCGCGTTCGGCCGCCGTTTCCGCGCGAGTCCGGCCGACCCGGTACCGTCTGCGGCGCGGATACGGCAGAGTTGGTTCATGGAGAGACCGACCAGCACCCGCCGGTTGGACCGGCTGCCCAAAGCACACCTGCACCTGCACTTCACCGGATCGATGCGCCACTCGACCCTCGTGGAACTCGCGGAGGAGAACGGGGTCCGCCTGCCCCAGGCGCTGGTCGACGAGTGGCCGCCTCGTCTGCGCGGCACCGACGAGCGCGGGTGGTTCCGCTTCCAGCGCCTCTACGACATCGCCCGCTCCGCCCTGCGCCGTCCCGAGGACGTGTACCGGCTGCTGCGCGAGACGGCCGAGGACGAGCGCGACGCGGGTTCGGGCTGGTTGGAGATCCAGGTGGACCCCAGCGGCTACGCCTCCCGCTTCGGCGGCCTGACCGCCACCCTGGAACTGGTGCTGGAGGCCGCCCGCGCCGCCGAGCAGGCGACCGGGGTGCCGGTGGGCCTTATGGTGGCGGCCAACCGCACGAAGCACCCTCTGGAGGCCAAGGTGCTGGCCCGTCTGGCCCGCCAGTACGCGGGCCGGGGCGTGGTCTCCTTCGGCCTGAACAACGACGAGCGCAAGGGCCGTGCCCGGGAGTTCGAGGGGGCGTTCCGCATCGCCCGGCGCGCGGGGCTGCTGTCGGCTCCGCACGGCGGCGAGCTCCAGGGGCCGCGCAGCATCCGGGAGTGCCTGGACGAACTGGGGGCCGACCGGGTCGGGCACGGCGTCCGTGCCGTGGAGGACCCCTATCTGGTGGAGCGCATCGCCACGCAGGGTGTCACCCTGGAGATCTGCCCCACCTCCAACATCGGGCTGGGGGTGTTCGAGCGACTGGAGCACATGCCGCTGCGCCGACTCTTCGACGCGGGGGTCCCCATCGCCCTGGGGACGGACGACCCGCTGCTCTTCGGGCCGCGCCTGGTAGAGCAGTACGCGATCGCGCGCCGCGTGTTCGGGTTCACCGACGCCGAACTGGCCGAACTGGCCCGGATGTCCGTACGGGGTTCGGCCGCGCCGGACGCGGTGCGCAAGGAACTCCTGGCCGGTGTCGACGCCTGGGTGGAGGCTCCCCCCGGGGATCAGGACAGGAGCAACCAGAGGCCCTGACCGAGCATGGCGGCGCCCGCGGCGAAGAACAGGACCGCGGCGCCGAGCCGGATGGCGCGTTCGGGGAGCTTCTTGCCCAGGACGGCGCCGAGCGCGATGGCGACGGCGTCGGCCGCGACCATGCCGACCGTGGAGCCGATCCACACCGGCAGCCAGTCGTACCGGGTGCCGACGGTGATGGTGGTGAGCATGGTCTTGTCACCGAGCTCGGCGACCAGGAACACCACGATGACGGTGAGCAGGGCGGAGCGGATGCGCCGGGAGGCGGCGCGCTCCTCGTCCCGCTCGGTCATCTCGTCACCGCGCAGGGTCCAGAGGCCGAAGAAGAGGAAGGCCAGGCCCGCGGCGAGGGTGAGCCAGTCGGTGGGCAGGCTCGCACCGAGGGCCTCGGCGATCAGGACGCTGGCGACGTGGACGAGCGCCGTGGCCAGGGTGATGCCGAGCAGGACTGTGCCCACCCGGTACCGGGTGGCCAGGGACATCGCCACGAGCTGGGTCTTGTCGCCCATCTCGGCGACGAGGACGGCGACGGTGCTCGCCACGATTCCCGCCATGAACGCCGTCACGCCGCCCCCTTTCCGCTCTTTTTTCGACCATAGAACAGAAAGAAAGGGAACAGCAATTCATTGACGGAGTGAATTCATTTGCAAGGAGTGACTGAAAAAGAAGTTAGCCACGCCGAACACGAGAATTCGATACGCTTGACCAGGGTGTTCGCATCACCGTGCCACCACACCAGAGAACGGCCGAGCGGGGGTTCGGGCGCGGGACCACCGTGGTTCCACACCCGGATCGGTGCTCGATTTCCGGGCGGGGCCCGGAAAACCCTCACAGGGAAACGCCGACCATGACGGGTTCGTTGACCAGGCGCACGCCGAACGCCGCCTCGACCCCCGCCCGAACCTCACGGGCCAGGTCCAGCAGGTCCTCCGTGGTGGCGCCGCCGGGGTTGGTGAGCGCCAGGGTGTGCTTGCCGGAGATCCGTGCGGGCCCGGAGCCGTAGCCCCTGCCGAAGCCCGCCCTGTCGATCAGCCAGGCCGCGGAGAGCTTCACGTTGCCGTGGCCGTCCGGGTGGCCCGGAGGCTCCACGTCCGCCCCGAGGCGCTCGGCGACCCGCTCGCGCACCGTCGCGAACCCCTCCTCCGACACCACCGGGTTGGTGAAGAACGACCCCGCGCTGCGCGTGTCGGGGTCCTCGGGATCCAGGACCATGCCCTTGCCGGAGCGCAGCTTCAGGACGGTCTCACGCGCCTGTTCCAGAGGTACGCGGGCCCCCGCCTCCGCACCCAGGGCTCGGGCCACCTCGGCGTAGCGGATCGGGCGGCTGAGCCGGGACCGGCGCAGCGCGAAGACGACCTCGCACACCACGTAGCGGTCCGAGCCCTTGAACACGCTGTCGCGGTAGGTGAACCCGCACTCGGCGTTGGTCATGGCCCGCCGCTCCCCGCTCACGCGGTCGTGGACCAGCACCTCGCGCACGGTCTCGGAGACATCCTGGCCGTAGGCCCCCACGTTCTGGATCGGGGTTGAGCCGACCCGCCCGGGGATCCCCGACAGGAACTCGATACCGCTGAGCCCCTCCCGGACGGTGCGCTCGACCAGCGGATCCCACTCCACTCCGGCGTCGGCCCGCAGCAGGACCGTCTCCTCCCCCGTCTCCGGGTCGGGTCCGCCCCCGGTGAGGGACACCCCCTGGGAGTCGACGTGCACCACGGTCCCCGCGAAGCCGGCGTCGGCGACCACCAGGTTGCTGCCGCCGCCCAGGACGAGGACCGGCGTACCGGCGCGGTCCGCCTCGGACACCGCGCGCACCAGCGCCTCGGTGGTACCGGCGGCCACGAAGGTCCCAGCGGGGCCACCCAGACCGAGCGTGGTGTAGTCGGAGAGCACGGCTCCGGCAAGCGTGGACACTGTTCTCCCCCTCAGGCCAGGCGGACGAGCGCGGTGGACTTGGCCAGGACCTTGGCCCCGCCCGAGCGCGCGGTCAGGAGCACCGTGACGGTGCCGTCGTCGTTCTTGGCCCGGACCTTGCCGCCGACGGTGATCTCGGCGCCGCTGTCGTCGTCGGGGACCACCACGGGCGCGGAGAAGCGCACGGAGTAGTCGACGACGGCCCCGGGGTCCCCGGCCCAGTCGGTGAGCACACGGCCCGCCTCGGCCATGGTGAACATGCCGTGCGCGATCACGTCGGGCAGGCCGACGGACTTGGCGAAGCGCTCGTTCCAGTGGATGGGGTTGAAGTCGCCCGAGGCCCCGGCGTAGCGCACCAGGTCCGCCCGCTCGACGGGGAAGGTCCGCTCGGGGAGTTCGGTGCCGACCTCGACGTCGGCGTGGCGCAGCCTGCTCACGGTCGTGTTCCTCACATTCGACTGTTCGGGAGGGGAGGCGGCGGTCACTGGCCGCGGACGACGAGCATCATGCCCGCCGTGACGACGTGCTCGCCGCCGGCGTCCTCGGCCACGGTCTCCAGGGTGATCATCTCGTTCCCGCCGAGCGCCTTGACGTCGGTAATCCGGGTGATCGCGGTCAGCACGTCGCCCGCGTGCAGGGGACGGCTGTAGCGGAAACCCTGGTCACCGTGTACGACCCGGGAGAAGTCCACCCCCAGTTCGGGGTCGGCCACGGCCTGTGCGGACCCCGCCATACCGAGGATCACCGGGAAGGTCGGCGGCGCGATGACGTCGGGGTACCCGGCCGCCTTCGCCGCCTCCCGGTCGACGTAGACCGGGTTGGGGTCGTTGATCGCCTCGGCGAACTCGCGGATCTTGCCCCGGGTCACCTCGTAGGGCTCGGGCGCCGGGTACTCCCGGCCGAGGTAGTCGGCGTTGATCGCCACGTTCTCCCTCTCCTGCTTCTCACGCCGGGGAAGGCCCCGGAACAACGAACAGCCCGGCGAGCGTTGGACGCTCTCCGGGCTGGAGTCTATGCCGAACCGCCGGGTCGCTCACACGTTCACGACGCCGGACCACGACACCGCGCGGAACCCTAGCGGGTCTCGCGGTGGTCGTTGTGCTTGCGGCAGTTCGGGCAGAACTTCTTGATGGTGAGACGGTCGGGGGTGTTCCGACGGTTCTTCCGCGTGATGTAGTTCCGGTGATTGCACTCCTGGCAGGCCAGGGTGATCTTCGGCCTCACGTCTGTGGCAGCCACTTCGGAGTGCCTTTCTCGCTGGAGACGATTTCTGAGCAGTAGAACACTGCAAAGGGCCCGCGACGACCCCTGAGAGGTACCCCAGGGGTCAGCGGGTTGGTAGCGGAGGCCGGACTTGAACCGACGACACAGCGATTATGAGCCGCTTGCTCTACCGACTGAGCTACTCCGCCCCGATCTTCGGGCGCGGCCCGACAGGGACCGCTCCCGGTTCAGGCCGGTAGTCGCGCCACCGGCCACCCACCTGAGTGGACCGGACCGCTTCAAGTGGTGGAGCCCCTTTACGGAATCGAACCGTAGACCTTCTCCTTACCATGGAGACGCTCTGCCGACTGAGCTAAAGGGGCGCGCTGCGAGGCCTTGTCTCGGCTGCCTCGGGGGCGTTGCCCCCTCGCGCTGGTCATGACTATACAGGGCTTCGGGGGTGGTCTGCCAAATCGAAGGCCCCCGAACCGGTGGCGGCGTCCCCGCCCGGCCCCTCCCGGGACCCACCGGCGTGGGGAAGGCCCAGTCCAGAGGGGCGGGCACGCCCCGGGCCGCCCCGACGCTCCGCCTCACACGGTGCCCTCGGCCACCCAGACGTTGGACATCGCGTCGCGGTTGATCATGCGGATGGTGGCGGGCAGCCCCAGTCGGCGCAGGGCGTCGGAGAGGCGGGTGTCGTGCGTGAACACGATGACCTGCCGGTGGCGCCCCGCCTCCGCCAGGACTCCGGCCAGACCCTCCACGGTCTCGGTGTCCATCGCCTGGACCGGATCGTCGAGCATGAGGAAGCCGAAGGGGTTGCCCTCCACGAGGGCGCGCGGCAGACAGATGGACAGTGCCAGCGCCTGGAACTCGCCCTGGCTGAGCAGTCCGGGCGCGCTGGTCTGGTCGCCCACCCCGTCCACGGCCACGTCCACCTCGACGCGGCGCCGGGCGCCCCTGCCGATCAGGCGCATGCCCTGGAGGTCGATGTGGCGCTCCTGGCGCAGCCGGTGCCAGACCTGCTCCGCCTGGCCCGCCACCGGCCCCAGGCGCTCGGAGCGCACCGCCCTGGCCTGTTCCGTGAGCCAGTCCAGGGCCGCCTCGGCCGGCGCCAAGCGGTCCCGGGCCGTGATCGCGTCATCGGCGTCCTCCAGCCAGCCCGAGAGCCGCTCGGCCAGGTCCGTCCAGTCCCCGGCGGGGTCCTCCAGGCGCTCGGTCGCGTCCCTGCGGGCGCTGAGCGCCGCGGAGCGCAACTGTCGGCCGACCGTCTCGATGTGCTCGGCCAGCTCCCTCAGGTCGTCGATGTCGGCACCGGATTCCCACAGGGCCCACACCTGTCCCAGCTCGCTCTCCGGCGGCAGCCAGGAGGGCATCGGCGACAGCAGGAAGCGGGCCTGGTCGCGGGCGGCCTCGGCACGCTCGTAGGCGGCCGAGGCGGTCGCGGCCTGGGGGCGCAGGGCGCGCAGTTGTGCGTTGGCCCTGCGGACCCAGTCGGAGCCCAGGGCGCCGGCCGTCGCGCACGTGGGGCACGTGGTCTCCGTCGGGTGGCGCTGGTGGTGCTCCAGCGCCTGTTCGAGCAGCCGGACCACCCCGTGGGCGTGGTCGCCCTTGGTCCCGGCGGCCATCGCCAGCTCCATGGCGGCCCCGCGCAGTTCGTTGACCACGTCGCTGATCACCACGCGCTCGGGGACCGCGAGGCGGCGCAGCCTGCGCAGGACGAGGTGGAGTTCGGGGTCGCTCGGCCCGTCGTCGGCCGCGAGGCGGCGCAGGGCCTCCACGTCCAGATCGGGCGAGGACAGGATCCGGACCGCCTGGGCGGCCCGGGGGTCGGACGACCCCTTGAGGGCCTCCAGCAGGAGCCTGAGTTCGCGCGCGGGGCGGTCGCGGCGCTTGGCCAGGCCGGTGCACACGCGGGCCAGGCGGCGCTCGGCCTCGGCGAGCTCGCTGAGGCCGAGGAGGGCGGTGAGGGTGTCGTAGAGCTCGGCGGCCCGCCCGGTCACGGTGCGGCCGAGCTCGTCGTAGGACAGGAAGGGCCGGTAGCGGACCAGGTGCTCGCCCCACGACAGGGTGCGCAGGGAGGAGACCTCGCCGCCGGGGTGGACGACCTCGCCCCGAGCCGAGCGCACGCTCTCGCCCGTCCATCGGCGGGTGACCCGGGTCGGCCCGGGGTCCCCGGCGATGTGCAGGTCGACGGTGGCCTCGGTGCGCTCGTCGTAGTGGAGGTTGCGCCAGCCGTCGCGCCAGCCGGTGGGCATGGCGTCCCAGCGGGGGTTGCGGCCGGTGAGCGCGGCCTCGGCGGCCTCGGCGAAACTCGACTTGCCCGAGCCGTTGCGGCCGACGATGACGGTGAGGCCCGGTCCGGGCGGGAAGGCGAGTTCGGCGGGCCGGCCGATCCCCCGGAAGCCCTGGACCCGGATCCCGGCCAGGTAGGCGCGGCGCATCGGCCCGGGGGGCGCGTCCGCCCCGGCCAGGCCGCCCTGGGGGGCGTCGGGGGCCGGCCGGCCGTCGAGGAGCGCCTCCAGGGCGTCGTCGCCCCACAGGGCCGCGGTGACCCACGACCGCGCCTCGCCGGGCGGCCCGGAGCGCGCCAGCGCGCCCAGGATCCGCTCCGTCGTGGGGTCGCTCGCGGGTACGGGAACGTCGCTTCCCGCGCCGCCATACGCCCCGGATACCCCTGTCACCCGCGCCACCCCGCTCCGTGTCGTTCCTGCACAAGCAGATTAGGACAAGCCGGGAGGAAGGGCTCCGCTCGGCCGGTCCTCCCGCCACCGGTGCACGAGCCCTACACCCCCACGAGTCTGCGTCTGCTTCCGTCCCAGGTGAAGTGCAGTGTGGCGATCCCGGGCACGTTGGGGTCGCGCAGGCACTCGTAGATGTTGAGGCTGGGCACACTCGCGAAGCATCCCCAGACGCGCTCCGAGGTGAGGACGAAATCGAGGTCGAGTTCGACGAGCAGGCCGAGCAGTCGGCCGTGCGTGGGCTCGTCGACCTTGGCGAAGGCGTCGTCCAGGAGGATGAGCCTGGGTGCCCAGGGCGCCTGTGCCGCGAGCGCGTCGAACTGGGCCGCCGCCGCGGCGAACAGCACCAGGTAGGCCACGACCCTCTGTTCGCCCTGGCTGAGCGCGGTGCGGTGGCCGAGCCTGCGCTCGTCCCCGGTGCCGTCGGTGACGTAGACGGTGAAGGCGAACCAGGACCGGTAGTCCAGGGCCGCGCGCAACTGCGCTCCCCCGGTGGCGGTGGGGTCGAGTCGGCGGATCGCCTCGATGCAGCGGCGCAGGGCGTCGCGCAACCGGGTGGTCTGGACCCGTGAGCGCTTCTCCGCGGGTGTGGCCAGCAGCGGGACGACGGCCTCGATGTCGGCCCCGGCGTCGGGGGCCAGGTCCCAGTCCAGGCGGACGCCGAGCCCGGCTGAGGTGGTCACGTCCTTGAGCACGCCGTTCATGGTGGCGATGAGGGCGCGCGCCTCGTCGATCTGGCGGGAGAGGTGTCCGGCGAGCTCGCCGAGCAGGTGGCGTTCGAAGGCCTCCTCCTCGGCGACGGCGACGGTCTCCTCCGCGCGTGCGGCCGCGGCGGTGACGCGTTCGGCGTAGGCGGTGACGTCGTGGACACCGTCCTCGTCGTGGACGGTGAGGCGCTTGATCCCGCGCGGTTCGCTGAGCTCGGCGCGCGTCTGCGACCAGCCGATCGAGGACAGCAGCCGCTGGAGGTCCTCCCGGCTGCTGAGGATGCCGCTGTCGTCGACCCCGGTGACACCGTCCTGCGCGGCGATCCCCTCCTCGACCTGGCGGACGAAGGCCTCCAGGAGCGCGAGTCGGACGTCGGGGCCCGGCAGGGAGGCTGGGGCGGTCGCCGCGGGCTCCGCTGCGTCGGCCTCGGAGCGGGCCGCCAGGTACCGGGCGAGGGGCGCGTCGGATCCGGCGCACGCCTTGAGTCCGGCGGCGTCGAGCAGGACCGTGTCGGGAGCGTCCCCGGAGGTGCCCGGGCCCGTGGTGACGGAGGAGACGAGAGCGTCCCCGGCGACGAGCGCGCGGCGGACCTGTTCGGCCCGCTCGCGGGTGGCGGCGTCGAGCCGGGCCTCGGCGCTGACGCGCCGGTCCCGGGCGTCCTGGGCCGCGCGTTCGAGTTCGGGCAGGCGGCGGGCGGCGTCCTGGGCCCGGGCCCGGACCTGGGCGCGGGCGGTGTCGAGCTGTTCCGCGGAGGCGCCGCCGGCGCGTTCCCCGAGTTCGAACTGGCGGCGGACCGTGATCATGTCGTCGATGGCGGCCGCGCGGGCGTCCTCGGCGAGGACCCGGTCTGCGCGGGCGCGCCGCCAGTCCGTGACGTGGCGTTCGTGGTCGGCGAGGTTCCAGGCGAGGACGTCGAGGTCCCTCAGCGCGGCGGCGACCAGGACGCGCAGGTGGTCGAGGGCGCGCAGGGTGCTGTCGAGGTCGGCGCGGCCGGTGGGCAGGGAGTGCGCTGCCGCGGCCTCGCGGAGCCCGGAGCGCAGGTCGAGGAGTTCGGTACGCGTCCGCTCGGCCTCGCGCTGGGCGCTCTCCTGGGCGCGGCGGGCGGCGGCCACGTCGGTGCGGGCTGCGTCGAGGGCCGCCCAGGCGCGGGTGAGCGGGGCGGGGTCGGGAAGGTCCCGGGAGACCTCCAGGAGCTCGGCGTAGGCGTTCTCGACCGCCCAGCGGCGTTCGCCCGCCTCCGAGAGCAGGGCCTCGGCGATGTCGATCCTGCGGGCGGTGTTGGCGGTCTGGCGGTCGCGGGCACGCTTGCGTGCGGCCCTGCCGATGAACTCGGGTTCGCTCTTGTGGTGGGCCCCGGAGGCCACCCCGAGGCTCCAGGAGCCGTTGAGGGACACGGAGCTGACCGTGGCGACGGTGGCGTCGCGGCGGTGCTTGGCGGCGGTTCCGTCGATCGGTCCCGGCCGGTCCGAGTGCAGCGTGATGGAGGACAGCAGTGCGCGCAGGGCCTCGTGCCCCACTCCGGTCTCGGGCTCGGCGACGGGGACGAGGACGTCGAGGAGGGTGCGCCCCTTGGCGGGGCGGGACGGGGTGAGGACCAGGTCGCGGGTGCCGGGGTCGTGGACGGCGCCGTCGGAGCCGATCCAGGCGCAGAGGAGTCCGCTGGCCTCCAGGGCCGCCTCCAGACCGGCGCGTTCGCGCGGGTTGAGCTCCTCTGCGAAATCGACGGCGAGGTGGAAGGGGACGCCGCTGCCGTCGCCCCGCGGGCGGGTGGCCCAGGCCGGGCGCTCGGGTGCGGGGTCGGCGCCGCGCGAGCGCCGTTCGGCGAGCTCGTGGAGTTCGTCGGCGAGCCGCCCCTCCTCTCCGACCGCGACATCGCGGCGGGCGCGCAGCTCCTCCAGGAGCGGGTCGACCGTGGCGTGGGCGAGACGGGCGACGGTACCCGGCACGTCCGGGTCCAGGACGCGCAGGGACTCGCTGATGGGCAGCTCCACGCTGCCCTCCAGTTCGTGGATGGCCTCACCCAGGGCGTGGGCGTGGCCTGATTCGCGCAGGCGGGCGGTCCAGGCGCGGACGCCCTCGGCGTAGGAGGCGCTCTCCTCGCGCAGTCGGGCGATGGCCCCGCGCTCGCGGGTGTGGGCGTGTTCGAGTACCGCCTCGGCGCTCTCGGCCTCGCTGGTGAGGGCGACGAGGCGGCGGTCGGCGGCGGCTTCGGCGGTGGTGAACTCGGTGAGGCGCGTGGCGGTGTCGGTGCGGTGCTCGGCGTGTTCGGCGGCGGTGGTGAGCCGGTCGTGGAGGAGGCCGAGGCGTTCACGCAGGGTGTCCAGGTCCAGTCCGTCCACGGGCGGGCGCTCCACGGCCTGTTCGAGCCCTTGGAGGTCGACGCGGGTGGTGCTCTCCCTGGGGGCGTGGACCCGGGACGCGGTGTCGGGGACGGCCCCGAGGGCGGCGGGGTCGATCCCGGCCGCGGTGGCGGCGCGGTCGGTCTCGGCGTGGGTGTGCCGCAGCACGTCGAGGGCGCGTTCGATGGCACCGATGTCCTCGCCGAGGCGTTCGACGGTGTGGTTCTCCGTGCGCTCGGCGTGTTCGGCGGCGACCCAGGCGGCCTCGGCGGCGCGGATGTAGGCGCCGACCGCGGCGTCGTAGGCGCGGCGCGCGCCCTTGGTGGCCGTCGCGGCGTCCGTGCCGGCGGCGGCGAGGGTGGCGTCGTCGGCGTTGGCGGTGTCGCGGGTGCGGCGGGCCTGGTCGCGTTCCTCGGCGACGCGGCCCTCCGCGGCGACCAGGCGGTCGAGTTCGGTGCGCAGGCGGTCGGCCTCGGCGGTACGGCGCTCGCAGGCGTCCAGTTGTGCGCGGACCTCGGCCGCACGGGTGCCCAGGGCGTAGAGCAGGTATCCGCGGTAGTCGGTGAGGAATCCGTCGACGCCGCTGCCCGCCCTGGTGAGGGCGGCCTTCTCGTCCCTGGCCTGTTCGAGGTCGGCGATGTTGCGCGCGACCTCGTCGAGGACGGTGTCGTCCATGGGGGGCAGGGCCTCGGACAGGACGCTGACGAGTTCGCCGGCCTCCAGGCGGTCGCCGATGGTGGGGCGGCGCAGGCGGTAGAGGAGGTGGACGAGGTTGCGGTACCGGACGGAGTCGTCGATGCCGAAGAGGCTGTGCATGACCCGGGCCCGGTAGGCGACGGCGCTCGTGAAGCAGTTGTCGGAGCCGATCTCGGAGCGCAGGCGGTCGACGGGTTTGGGACGGCCGTCCGTGACCAGTTCGAGGTCGTGGCCCACTCGGCGCTCGGTGACGAAGAACACGCACCGGGGGTCGGAGTCCCCGACGGCCAGGACGGCGGCGCCGAGGGTGAGGTGGCGCGGCGCCGTGGCGGGGGGTTCGGGTTCGGAGCCCTTGCCGGTGCCGCTCCGGCGGGCGCCGTCCAGGCCGCGGTCCCCGCGGTCGGTGGTGAACTCGACCCACAGGTAGCCCAGGCGTGTGGTGGGCCCGGCGTCCTCGTCCGCTTCGCGGGTCTCGGGGCGCTGGCTCTCCGTTTCGGCGCCGCCCAGCAGGTCGGGACCGGTGTGGTCGGAGCCGTCGGCCGACGCGGGGCGGCGCCCCTCGGCCATGAGCCACCGCAGGCTGGTGCGGTTGGTCCCCGTGGTGTCCAGGCGGCGGACGTCCCCGTCCAGGAGGAAGGGCAGCAGCATCTCCAGTGCCTTGGACTTGCCCGCGCCGTTGCGTCCGCGCAGCAGGAGGCGGCCCTCGGCGAAGTCGAGGACCTGGTCGTCGTACTGCCAGACGTTGCGGATGCCCGCGCGTTCGAGACGGTAGCGCGGGCTGTCGGCCGGGTCAGACGGAACCGTCTCCGGGGCTGGGCCGGTCTCTTGGGTCACCGCTGTCTCCTGGGTCACCACTGGTCGCGCTCACCTTCTCGTTCGCCACCGCTTGCGGCACGGACGCCACTGGGTTCAGGTCGCCACGGGGGTCGGTGGTGACCCCCGGCTCGTCGTGGTCGGCCCTGTCCGGTTCGACGGGGGACGTCCGGCCGTCCACGCCATTGTCCTGGATGCGGGGGACGCGCTCGTCCACGTCGGTTCCGTAGCGTGCGGCGGCAGCGGTGAGGTACCGCTCCCCCGGGGCACCGCGCAGGAGGCCGAGGTCCGCCAGCAGGGCCAGCACCCGCGCGGGGAGCCGTTCCGGGTCGGGGATCTCGGGGCCCGCCGTGCGGGCCCACTCGGCGCGCGCGGGCGCCCGTGCGCCGCAGAGGGCGTCCAGGGCGGCGTCCAGTTCCGTGTCCGGAACGGGGACGGAGGTGGTGGGGCGGCCGGGGAGCAAGCGGCCTGAGAGGTGTCGGATCAGGGCCAGGGCCGTCTGGCCGACGGGGTCGTCGGTGGGGAAGCCGGTGTGTTCGCCGGTGTCGTCCGGTGCCACCAGTGCCACCCCCTCGGCGCGGACCTCGGTGTCGTGGCCGAGGAGGCCGCCGAGGGCGGAGGCGGCCCGCCACTGGTGCGCGGCCAGCCGGTCGCGCTGGCGGTCGGGGAGTTCCTCGCGGTAGACGACGGCGGTCTCGGCGAGGAGTCTGCGCAGCGCGACCTCGCCCGCGTGGTCGCCGTCGGGGTCGGGGTCGGCGGCCTCGGCCAGGAAGGAGTCGGGGGTGTCGCCCGCCTTGGGCGGGTGGGCCGCGACGGAGCGGACGATTCCGGGTTCGGGGCGCAGCAGGGGGTCTGCGGCGGCGTCGGCCCGGTGGTCGGCGAGCCGCCCCGCGGCCTCGGTGAGGGCGCCGAGTCCGATGAGGTACTCCAGCGCGGCGCAGAACGCGCGGCGCTCACCGAGTCCGCGCTGCGGGTCGGCGTCGATGTCGGCCTCGGCCGCGACGGAGCGGACGCGCCCGGCGAGTGTGCGGACCGGGGCGGGTTCGGGGTCCTCCAGGAGGACGGCCAGGGTCAGCGCGAGGTAGGTGTGCACGCGCGGGGTGAACCGTGCGCCCGTCGCGCGGGTGAAGGGCCGGGTGACCTCCTCGACGAGTCCGCGCTTGACGAGCCTCGCGTGGTCCTCGGCGATGACCAGCCGGTAGCCGAGAACCCGTTGGAAGCGCTGGACCAGCCACTCGGCGTGCGAGCACACGAGGGCGTACTCGGCCGGGCGGGTGCGTGCGGTGATGAGCGGCCGTGCCATCAGGGCGCGGGCCGCGGCCTGGCGCTCCCCGATGAAGGCGGCGTCCTCGCCGTGGGCGTCCGTCTCCCTCACCCCCTACAGGCTCCGGCGCGTGTGCGCCGAGAGGTCGATCGGGCCGGTGGTCTCGTTGGCGGGGTCGGGGGCCGCCTCTGGGGCGGCGGTCGGCTCGCGGAGGGCGGGGGGAGGCTCCTCGGCGGGGTCGAGGACGTGCTGTCCATAGGGGGTGACGCGCAGGCGCAGCCCCTCCAGGGTCAGTTCGCCGCCTTCACCGAGCACGGTGACCTCGGCGCCGGGGGCGGGGATCACGTGGAGGCGCAGACCGAATTCGAGGTCCCCGGCGGAGGTGGGCCGGCCGCTGGCGTCACCGGAGCCGAGGGCGGCGGTGAGCAGCTCCATGAGGACCTCCATGCCCGCACCGGACAGGTTCAGGCTGGCCCGGTCCCCGGTGGGCTCGGCGAGCAGGGAGCCGATCTGCTCGGCTCCGGCCCGGCGCCAGTGGGCGGAGGACTCGGCGGCGTCGCGCAGGCGGGCGCGCTGGGCTCGGTGGTCGCGGACGGGTTCGGGAGGGCGTGTGCCCGGCCGCTCGGTGACCGTGCTGCGGTCGGGGTCGGCCTGCCACCAACTGGTGGTGGCGGCGACCCGGTCGTCGACCCTGCCCGCCAGGTGGAGTGCGGAGTGGAGCCCGTACGCGGCGGTGGCCAGTGCGTCGGCACGGTCGGGCCCGGCCTCCTCGAACCAGGAGGCCAGGCGTAGGAGCGCGGCACGGCCGTGCCGCGGCGCCGACTGCTCGCCGGTCCCCTGTCCTTCGTCCGCGCGGTCGTCCGCGGGCTGCTTGAATCCCACACTTCAGCAGACTAGAGACCTCCTGGACACACCACACCCGGTTCGGCCCCTGATGACCCGGCCGAACCAGCCCTCCCACCCGCATTGAGCAGGGATTATGTACTTTTTCTGAAGTTTGGATCGATTCTCGGGAACATGTTCCACCGGTGGCCGCGAGGTGTCACCCGGGAGGCAGGGCCAGTCGTCCCCCGTCGGCCTCCGCCATGGCGCGGCGCATGTCATCGGGCATGTCCCCGCCGCTCACGGCGTAGGTGGAGAAGTAGGCGGTGCCCTCGACCTCCACGGGGTTGGCGAGAACGACGTCCACCTCGTAGGGGTCGTCCGTGCAGCCCTCGTGGAGGCACCACGTCCCCGAGACCCCTCCCTGGCCGCGCGCGGTGCCCGCCGACCACTTCTCCCACTCCATGCCGGAGAACGTGGTGAACTCCGTGGCGACGTAGGAGTCGGGGCGCTGGTCGGCCCTGCCCCGCTCGTGGCCGTGGGTGTTGAACACGTAGGTCTCGCCGTCCCCGGCGGTGACGGGCGCCGCCCCCTCGGACGCGGGCCGGGGCTCCTTGCCGATGGACCCCCCCGGTACGGCCGTCTGACCGCCACAGGACGCCACCGTCAGCGCGACCGCGCCACTCAGCAGAACACCACGTTTCATTCCGGCCTCCTCCATATGCCTGACCGTGCGTTGGAAAAACGGAGAGGCCCTCCGGCCGAGCCGGAGGGCCTCCCACTTCTGTTCTCGGTCGCCGACCGCCGCGACGGGGTCCGGTGGAGCCCGCCGGGACCGCACGCGCCGCACCGGGCGCGGACCCGTGGACGCCGTCGGCCGCTGCGGGGCCGGGCGACACGCCGAACGGTTCCTAGTCGATGTTGGTGCCGACCGGGCCGTTGGTGCAGTCACCGGCGGTGTCCGGCGACAGGACCGGGACGTTCACACCGAGCGCGCCGAGGGCGAGGTCGGTGTTGCAGAGCTGGATGGGAACGAGCTGCAGGTTCTGGTTGAACTGCTGGTCACCACCGTGCGACCCCCCCGCGGAGGCGGGAGCGGCGGCCAGCATGGCCCCCAGGGCGATTCCGGCGATGGCACTGGCAGCAGTGAACTTGCGCAACATGGTCGGAATCTCCTAGTCGACGTTCGTGGCAACGGGGCCGTTGGTGCAGTCACCGGCGGTGTCCGGCGACAGGATCGGGACGTTCACACCCGCGACCAGGCCGAGGGCCAGGTCCGTGTTGCAGAGCTGGATGGGAACGAGCTGCAGGTTCTGGTTGAACTGCTGGTCACCACCGTGCGACCCCCCCGCGGAGGCGGGAGCGGCGGCCAGCATGGCCCCCAGGGCGATTCCGGCGATGGCACTGGCAGCAGTGAACTTGCGCAACATGGTCGGAATCTCCTAGTCGACGTTCGTGGCAACGGGGCCGTTGGTGCAGTCACCGGCGGTGTCCGGCGACAGGATCGGGACGTTCACACCCGCGACCAGGCCGAGGGCCAGGTCCGTGTTGCAGAGCTGGACCGGAATGGCCTGGAGGTTCTGGTTGTACTGCTGGTCGCCACCGTGCGAACCGCCGTGGCCGTGAGCCATGGCCGGGGAGCCGGAAAGGACGAAACCGAAAGCGGCACCAGCCACAAGGCCGGCAACACCGAGCTTACGCAGCATGTGTATTTCCCTTCTGAAAACGTGAATAGATGTCTCGGTCGGACTGTTGCCGGAACTAGCTGATGTTGGTGCCGACAGGCCCGTTCACGCAGTCGCCCGTGGTCTGCGGCGACAGGATCGGAATGGTGATGGCAACCAGGCCGACGCTGCCGGTCAGGTTGCAGGACTGGATCGGGACCACCTGCAGGTTCTGGTTGAACTGCTGGTCACCACCGTGCGAGGCGTAAACGGGGGCTCCGGTGAGGAGCGCACCCATAGCGGCACCGGCGACCAGGCCAGCAGCGGCCATCTTCTTGATCATGATTTCCCCGAGACGAAATACGAGGTTCAACAGAAAAAGACGCAGGCGTTGTTGCACCTGTGTCGCGGTGGACTAAGGCAATCATCATCCGCCCCCCGGGTTTTGTCAACGCCGAAACCCCGAGGTTATTTTGTCCAAATTGTCGGAGATGCTCTTTTTATAGAGAGTTCAATTGTCGTTTTCCCGACTATATTCATGATCTCCGCCCATGCGGATCTTCCACCCCCAGAGGCGCCGCCGACCCCGCCCCCGCGAAGAGAGAACCGAGCGAACCCGCCAAAAAGCCGCCACCCTCAGTGATCATCGCGTGACTTCACCGTGGCACCTTCGCGATCGTCCGAATCCCACGAGGCACCCCCAGCGCCGTCACACCGCGCGAGGATATGTGACGCACATCACCCAAGAGGGGGGTGGGGGACGCCCGAGGTGAGCGGGCGCTCCAGGGGAGTGCCGAGAGGTGTTCCACGGCTGTTCCACAGGTGTTCCGTGACCGTCCCGTGGAGAGCCGGGAACGGCCGTGACCGGCCGGGAACGCGAAAGGCCCCGGTGTCCAGCGTTTGTGCTGGTCACCGGGGCCTTTCCCCAGGGTGGCAGGTCAAGGATTCGAACCTTGGAAGGCAAAGCCGACGGATTTACAGTCCGCTCCCATTGGCCGCTCGGGCAACCTGCCTGGGCTGCGGCGACGTGTTCGTCGCGACGCATGAACGAGAGTAGCGGATGATCGACCCAAACCTGAAATCGATTAAGCCGCGCGCTGTCGCCGTGGTGGTTCCCGACGCCTCCGAGCAGCGCCCGGCTAAGCTCGGGAACCCCGCCCGGCCGGACCTTCCGGCTCGGGCCGGACGAGACCGCGCGGGCGCCCGCCGGGCGTCCGCTCCCATGACAGACAGCGGGGTGTGAGCGTACGTGGCCGCCGAATCCAGTTTCGACGTCGTGTCCAAACTCGACCGTCAGGAGATCGACAACGCCCTGAGGCAGGCGGACAAGGAACTGTCCCAGCGGTTCGACTTCAAGGGCACCGGAACCGGCATCGCCTGGAAGGGTGAGGAGGTCGAGATCACCAGCAGTACCGAGGAGCGCGCCACCGCGGCCCTGGAGGTCTTCAAGGACAAGCTCGTCAAGCGCAAGGTCTCCCTGAAGACCATCGAGCCCGCCGACGAGCCCAAGCCCTCGGGCAAGGAGTACCGCCTGCCGATCGGGCTCAAGGAGGGCATCACCCAGGAGTACGCCAAGAAGATCTCCAAGCTCATCCGCGACGAGGCCCCCAAGGGCGTCAAGTCGCAGATCCAGGGTGACGAGCTGCGTGTGAGCTCCAAGAAGAAGGACGACCTCCAGAGCACGAAGAGGCTCATCGAGGAGCAGGACTACGACGTGGCCCTGCAGTTCGTGAACTACCGGTAGCCGTGGCCGACCGGGCCGCCCGGTCGGGGCGGTCCGGCTCCGTCAGCCCGGGTTCCACTCGCCGTGCAGTCGGCGCAACCGCCGGACCCGCTCGTCCACGGGCGGGTGGGCGGAGAACAGGCGTCCCGCGCCGGCGGGGAACGGGTTGGTGGTCATCAGGTGCGCCGCGGGCAGCAGGAGGCGCTGCTGCGGCAGCGGGTGGGTGCGCGTACCCGTCTCCAGCTTGCGCAGTGCACGCGCCAGGGCCATCGGGTCGCCCGTCAGCCGCGCCGCCTCCTCGTCGGCCCTGAACTCGCGGCGGCGCCCGACCCCGCAGTAGACGACCGCCCCGGCCACCGGGGCCAGCAGCGCCAGCATCAGCCCGCCCAGCAGGTTGGGCATGTCGGTCTCCTCCGACTCCCCCAGCGGCAGCAGGAACGTGACCGCGGTGAGCGCGGCGATCAGCGCGGTCAGGATCGAGGCGACCGAGCTGATCAGGGTGTCGTGCGCGCGGATGTGCGCCAGCTCGTGCGCCAGCACGGCCCGCAGCTCCCGTTCGTTCAGAGTGCGCAGCAGTCCCGTGGTGCAGCACAGCGCCGCCCGGCGCGGGCTGCCGCCGGTGGCGAAGGCGTTGGGCGAGGGGATGGGGGACAGGTAGAGCCGGGGCATCGGCTGCCGGGCGGCCGTGGCCAGCTCGCGGACGATCCGGTACAGGTCGGGGCGCTCGATCTCACCCACCGGCCGGGCCCGCATCACGCGCAGGGCCAGCGACTCCCCGAAGAGATAGACCAGCACCCCCGCGCACACGACCAGCACCAGACAGAACTGGGCACCGGCCGCCGCGGCGACCAGCCAGCCGCCGCCCACGAGCAGGACACCGGTACCGGCGAACAGGCCCGCCGCACGAAGCACGTTCACGTGCATGCCGCCACCTTCCCGCCGGTTTGTCGTCTTCGATGCCGTCCATGGTGACAAACGCGCGGCCTGCCGCCGCGCGTTCCCCACCTGACCAGCCGTTCATCACATTTCCCGGAGCACGCTTCCTCTGATGTGACAATCGCCACCCGGAAGCGGGCGGGCCGCGCGCGAGCACCTATAGTGCGAACGTGGTCCTTGTCACTCCATCCACGGGTCCGGGAGATCCGGACCCGTGGACGAGCGGCGGTGTCGTCGGCGGTCGGCCCCTGCACTCCCCGGCCGCCGCGACGGCACCGCGCACCGCGGCACCGGGTTGGCGCACCCGGCCGTCGCGGGGACCACGACCGCTGTCCTCACGCCCGCGGACCGGATGCCGTCACCGGCACTCCCCCGAAGGCTGACAACCGAGCGCCGCCGCCCCTGCGACCGGCGGCTCACCGAGGAGGTCGTCGATCTCAGTGGCCAAACAGATCGAACAACTCGACCGGGTCATCATCCGCTTCGCGGGTGACTCCGGCGACGGTATGCAGTTGACCGGTGACCGCTTCACCCAGGACACAGCGTCGTTCGGCAACGACCTGTCGACCCTGCCCAACTTCCCAGCGGAGATCCGGGCCCCCGCCGGCACCCTGCCGGGCGTCTCCAGCTTCCAACTGCACTTCGCCGACCACGACATCGTGACCCCGGGCGACGCCCCGGACGTCCTGGTGGCGATGAACCCCGCGGCGCTGAAGGCCAACATCGGGGACCTGCCCAAGGGGGCCACGGTGATCGTCAACACCGACGAGTTCACCAAGCGCAGCCTGGCCAAGGTAGGCTACGGCGCCGACCCGCTCGGCGACGGAAGCCTCGACGGGTTCAAGGTCAGCGCGGTACCGCTGACCTCGATGACCGTGGAGGCGCTCACCGGCATCGACATCTCGAAGAAGGACGCCCAGCGAGCGAAGAACATGTTCGCGCTCGGCCTGCTCTCGTGGATGTACAACCGGCCGACGGAGGGGACGACGGAGTTCCTGAAGTCCAAGTTCGCCGCGAAGCCGAGCATCCTGGCGGCCAACCTGGCCGCCTTCCGGGCCGGGTGGAACTTCGGGGAGACCACCGAGGACTTCGCGGTCTCCTACGAGATCAAGCCCGCGCGGCTGCCCGCGGGCACCTACCGCAACATCACGGGGAACCTGGCCACGGCCTACGGCCTGATCGCCGGGTCCGAGAGGTCGGGGCTGCCGCTCTTCCTGGGCTCCTACCCCATCACCCCGGCGTCGGACATCCTCCACGAACTGTCGCGGCACAAGCGGTTCGGGGTGCGCACGTTCCAGGCCGAGGACGAGATCGCGGGCGTGGGCGCCGCCCTGGGCGCGGCGTTCGGCGGCGCGCTCGGCGTGACGACCACGTCGGGCCCCGGCATGGTGCTCAAGCAGGAGACCATCGGCCTGGCGGTCATGACCGAGCTCCCGCTGGTGGTGGTCGACGTCCAGCGCGCCGGCCCCAGCACGGGCATGCCGACCAAGACTGAGCAGACCGATCTGCTGCTGGCCCTGCACGGCCGCAACGGGGAGTCGCCCCTGCCGGTCGTGGCGTCGGCCTCACCCGCCGACTGCTTCGACACCGCCTTGGAGGCGGTGCGGCTGGCGGTGACCTACCGCACCCCCGTGGTGATGCTCTCGGACGGCTACCTGGCCAACGGGTCGGAGCCGTGGCGGCTCCCGTCGGTGGACACGCTGCCCGTGATCGAACCCGGCTTCGCCACCGTTCCGAACGGCTCCGACGGCTCCTTCCTGCCCTACGAGCGCGACGCGCGGACGCTGGCCCGGCCCTGGGCGGTCCCGGGGACCGCGGGGCTGGAACACCGGATCGGCGGGATCGAGAAGCACGCCCGGACCGGCGACATCTCCTACACCCCGGCCAACCACGACCTCATGGTGCGCACCAGGCAGGCGAAGATCGACGCCATCGCCCGCGACATCGCCCCGCTGGAGGTGTCCGACCCCACCGGGGACGCCGACGTCCTGGTCCTGGGGTGGGGCGGCACCTACGGTTCGATCACCGCCGCGGTGCGCCGGGTCCGGCGGGCGGGCGGCCGGGTGGCCCAGGCCCACCTGCGCCACCTCAACCCCTTCCCGCCCGACCTCGGTGAGGCGCTGAGCCGCTACGACCGGGTGGTGGTCCCGGAGATCAACCTCGGCCAGCTCGCCCTGCTGCTGCGGGGCCGGTTCCTGGTCGATGTCATCGGTTACAACAAGGTGCGCGGCCTGCCTTTCAAGGCCGAGGAACTGGCGGACGTGCTCCAGGAGGTCATCGACGGTGGCGAGTGAGAACGGCGGACCTGCGGCCAACGGCTCCGGGAGCGGCCTCACCGGCCTGCGCCTGGTGCCCAGGGCCGACACGACCTACACGATGAAGGACTTCAAGTCCGACCAGGAGGTGCGCTGGTGCCCCGGCTGCGGTGACTACGCGATCCTGGCGGCCTTCCAGTCGTTCCTGCCCCTGTTGGGGGTGCCGCGCGAGAACATCGTGATCGTATCCGGGATCGGCTGCTCCTCCCGGTTCCCCTACTACCTGAGCACCTACGGCATGCACTCGATCCACGGGCGCGCCCCGGCGATCGCGACGGGGCTGGCGAGCAGCCGCCCGGACCTGTCGGTGTGGGTGGTCACCGGTGACGGGGACGGGCTGTCGATCGGCGGCAACCACCTGATCCACGCGCTGCGGCGCAACGTCAACATCAACGTCCTGCTGTTCAACAACCGGATCTACGGGCTGACCAAGGGGCAGTACTCCCCCACCTCGGAGGCGGGCAAGGTCACCAAGTCCTCGCCGGTGGGCTCCCTGGACCACCCGTTCAACCCGGTGTCGCTCGCGCTGGGCGCCGAGGCCGGGTTCGTGGCGCGCACGATCGACTCCGACCGCAAGCACCTCACGTCGGTTCTGCGCGCGGCGGCGGACTACCCGGGCGCCTCGTTCGTGGAGATCTACCAGAACTGCCCGATCTTCAACGACGACGCCTTCGCGCCTCTGAAGTCCCCCGCCGACCGGGACGTGCGGCTGCTGCGCATGGAGCACGGCGAGCCGCTGCGGCTGGGCGCGGACCGGGGCGTGGTCGCCGGGGAGTTCGGCGGTCTGGAGGTCGTGGACACCGGCACCGTCGGTGAGGACCGGGTCATCCGGCACGACGCGCACAGGGAGGACCCCGGCTACGCCTTCGCCCTCTCCCGGCTGGACCAGCCCGCGTTCGAGCACGTGCCGATCGGCGTGTTCCGCGACGTGCGGCGCCCCAGCTATGACGAGCTGCTCAACCGGCAGATCGCCGAGGAGCGCGCGGAACGGGGCCCGGGCGACCTGGCCGACCTGTTGTCGGGCGGGGACACCTGGACGGTCTCCTGATCCGCTGTCGGCGCCCCGCCGCCGGGGATGTGCTCCCTCTCCGGGCGGCGGGGCCTACGCTGCTGGCATGCGTATCGTCATCGCCGGGGGACACGGGAAGATCGCACTGCGCCTGGCCGGGCTACTGGCCGACCGCGGAGACGAACCCGTCGCCCTCATCCGCAACCCCGACCACGCCCAGGACGTCCGCGACGCCGGGGCCGAGCCCGTGGTGGTCGACCTGGAGAAGGCCACCGTCACCGAGTTGGCGGAGAAGCTCATGAACGCGGACGCCGTGGTGTTCGCCGCGGGCGCGGGACCGGGCAGCGGCGCGGCCCGCAAGGAGACCGTCGACCGCGCGGCCGCCGTCCTGACCGCGGACGCGGCCTCGCTGTCGGGTGTGCGCCGCCTGGTGCAGGTCTCGGCCATCAACGTGGACGAGCCCGTCCCGGAGGGCACCGACGAGGTCTGGGCCGCCTATGTGGAGGCCAAGCGCGCTGCCGACGCCGACCTGCGGGAGCGCCACCTGGAGCTGGACTGGACGATCCTGCGCCCGGGGCGGCTCACCGACGATCCCGGGACCGGGAGGGTAGCGCTCGGGGAGGACGTCGAGCGCGCCGAGGTGACCAGGGACGACGTCGCCGCGGTGGTCGTCGCCCTCCTGGACGAACCGGGGACGGTCGGGAGGACTCTCAATCTGGTGAACGGTGAGACGCCGGTCGCGGAGGCGGTCCGGGCCGCGGCGTCGTAGGTGCCGCTGTTCCGCACTTTCTGTGGCCAGATGTGTGTATTGAAGGCATGATGGTTGCGGAGCCCGGCGGAGTCCCGCCTTGGTGGACACGGATACCGGGTAGCGCCAGACGGGTGAAGCAGCTCCGATTCAGAGCAGATGGGTACGGTTTCTCATGAGCGTCACGCAGGTCGTCAGGGACAGCACCGTCGTCGAGCACGCGAAGGTCGCCGCGCAGCAGAAGCGGCGGATGTTCGTGGTCCAGCTCGACGTCAACTCCTACGACGACAGGGACAGCAAGCTGCGCCCCGGTCTGACCCGCATCCTGGAGGGGATCGAGGAGGTGGGGTGGCGCCTGGAGATGACCACTCCCGGTGAGGCCGACGACGACAAGGCCTCCTGCCGCCTGTTCATCTTCCGCCCGGACCCGCAGGCCCAGCAGCCGGAGCAGCCCGTCCAGCAGGACCAGTCCGGCCAGCAGCAGGTGCCGCAGAACCCGGCGACCGGCGCCCAGCAGCAGTACCCGGGCTACGCACCGCAGCCGGGGTACGGCCAGCAGTACCCGGGCTACGACCCCCAGCAGTACCCCGGGTACGGCCAGCCGCAGTACGACCCGCAGCAGTACCCGGGTTACGGGCAGCAGCCGGGGTACGGCCAGCAGTACCCGGGCTACGGCCAGCAGCCCGGCTGGTAGCAGCCTTCCGTCTCCGGGGCCCGCGCGGTGCGCGGGCCCCTTTTGTGTTCTTTCACCCCGGTAAGTCAGATTCCGATGCATTCGTCGTCGGGCCGCTCGGACGATCCTTTCGCCGTGGCGCATCAGAGCCACGGAACAAGAGGGCATGTCGTTCATGTCGCCCTCCGTAGCAAGGAAAAACTCAGGAAAACCCGGATTCCCCCGAGGAAGCACACCAAGCGATCGCCGCACTACGCTAAGTTATTTCCGGCGGCTCCAGCCGCCCCATTGTGTACTTCCGAAAGGTGACCATCATGCGGCGTATCGCCAAGATCTCCGGAATCGCTCTCGCCACCGGCCTGGCGCTGGGCGCCCTGTCCGCCCCCGCCTCCGCGGACAACAACTCCG
>NZ_JBHMIV010000011.1:0-136820 GCF_048060475.1 Nocardiopsis sp. LOL_012
CGCGCCCTACGACATCAGCCTCCTGCACCGCGACTGCTCCCCGCGCACGCGGGGATGGACCCAGCCGGGACGAGCTGGACGAAGATGGCCTGGACTGCTCCCCGCGCACGCGGGGATGGACCCATCAACCGGGCGCTCGCTGACGCCTGACCGTTTCTGCTCCCCGCGCACGCGGGGATGGACCCGCGCCCTACGACATCAGCCTCCTGCACCGCGACTGCTCCCCGCGCACGCGGGGATGGACCTGCGGCGAGGAGCGCGCACGGGATGGCGACGGCCTGCTCCCCGCGCACGCGGGGATGGGCCCCATCCGACCTCGCCGGTGGGGCGCTGGTTGGCCTGCTCCCCGCGCACGCGGGGATGGACCCTCCGCGCCCGGCCCCCACTCCTCGATCAGGGACTGCTCCCCGCGCACGCGGGGATGGACCCGAGCGTGCGGAGGCCCTGGAAGCGGAGCGGAACTGCTCCCCGCGCACGCGGGGATGGACCCGGCTCCTTCAAGGGCGCCGGAGCGAGGGAGGCCTGCTCCCCGCGCACGCGGGGATGGACCCAGGCTTTTCGGACCGACAGCCGCGTAAATCTCCTGCTCCCCGCGCACGCGGGGATGGACCCGACAAGGTCAGCTTCAACGCAACCTTGACGAGCTGCTCCCCGCGCACGCGGGGATGGACCCGAGCGTCGGAAGCGCCGTCATCAACTTGAAGACTGCTCCCCGCGCACGCGGGGATGGACCCTGGTGGTCGATGGTCTTGCGGGCGATGAGGGACTGCTCCCCGCGCACGCGGGGATGGACCACATCTTCCTGCGCGGCCGGCGTGTCCGCTATCCCGAGGCGGCGGGCCTCCGGATCGAGCCCGGACCGGGAGCCCGTGTCCTCTCCGGGCCTCGGTCCCCCCGTCGCCCGCCCGCTGCCCTCGAACCCGCCTCCTGCTCCTGGCGCTCTGTGCTCACCCGCTGCTGAGGACCATGTGGTTGCCCTCGCTGTCACGGAACTCGGCGACCGTGGTCCCCGGCTGCCAGGGGGCCTCCTGCGGCTCGGTGGTGATCTCGACGCCCTTGTCCCGGAGGCTCTCGACGGTGGCCCCGACGTTCTCGACCACCAGCACCATGACGGGCTCCTCGGAGGGCTTCTCGTCGGGGCGTCGGTTGAAGTGCAGGGTGGTCGTCGCTCCGGGAAGGCCGAGCTCGATCCACCGCCACCCGTCGTCGCCCATGGGGGCGTCGGCCGTCACCCGGCACCCGAGTCTGTCGATGTAGAAGGCCTTGGCCCGCTCCTGGTCGAACACGGGAAGCTCGGCGAACTTGACGTACATGGCTGTTCCGTTCCTCCTGGGGCCGCTCGGCCCGATTCATACTGGACCGTCCAGTACTCTTTTGCATCAAAACTAGACCGTACAGTACTGATAGGACAACCGGGGGAAGTAGCCCTGAACCGATGGCCACATAGGGGTGATGAGCAGCATGGGTCCGCCTGAGGAGGGGTTGAGCCCTGAGGAGGGGTTGAGCCGTTCGGCCCGCAAGCGCCGGGCCATCCTGGACGCCGCGGAGGAGGTCTTCCTCAGAGGCGGGTACCTCGGCACGAACATGGACGAGATCGCCGCGCTCTCGCAGGTCTCGAAGCAGACGGTCTACAAGCACTTCGGGAGCAAGGAGGGGCTGTTCGTCGAGATCGTCACCAGCATGACCTCCGGGGCGGGGGACGCCGTCCACGGCGAGGCGCCCGAGCCGGACCGGGCCGAGGACGTGGCGGCGTACCTGCGGGACTACGCCCGCCGCCAGCTCACGGTGGTGCTCACGCCCCGGTTGATGCGGCTGAGGCGGATGGTCATCGGTGAGGTCGCGCGGTTCCCGGAACTGGCGCGGGTGCTGTACGAGTGTGGGCCCCAGCGGGCGATCGCGGCTCTGGCCGAGAGCTTCTCCCGGCTCGCTGGCCGCGGCCTGCTCTCGGTGGAGGATCCCCAGCGCGCGGCGTCCCACTTCAACTGGCTGGTGATGTCGGAGCCGGTGAACCGGGTGATGCTGTTGGGGGACGAGGCCATTCCGGGGGAGGCCGAACTGCGCCGACACGTCGACGAGGGCGTGCGGGTGTTCCTCGCGGCGTACGGAGCTGGGCGCTAGAGGACATGCGGCGCTTCCGTGCGGACGCCGCCGATCGGTTCGCGGTTCTCCGTCAGTGTGTTCCGTGCGCACGGTGGCGGGGCACTGCGGCGGGTTCCGGGGGCTCGGTGCCGGGCCGAGCCCCCCTCCCGCGAACGCCGCTAGGCGGGCGAGTAGGTCAGGCAGTCCGCCTGGTCCTGCACGTAGCCCACGGCGATACCAGGGGCCTGGCATTCGAGCTGGACGTTGTGCTGGCAGTCGGACATCTTGCAGGCCCCCACGTGCCCGGTGCTGACCGGGTCGCCGCCCTGGGCCGGGATGCTGATGTAGGTGTCGCACTGGGCGTGGTTCTCCTCGCCCACGGTGATCGCCAGAGCGTGGCAGGCGTGGTCGTCGTTGTAGGCGCAGGCGTCCACCTTGCACGAGTTCACCACGGGCATGTCCATAACGGTCTCCTTCTCGCGTTGGCTGCGTCGACGGCGCTCCCGAGCCTTCCACCTGCGACTCTTCGAATCCATGTCATCACGCCGTGTCATGCGAGCTTCGCGGGTCCGTTGCGGCCCTTCTCCTCCAGCGACCCTCCGTACACTGGCTCCGTCACCGCGCGCACCCCCCCCTCCCACTCGGCCGCCGAGTGGGAGCCCACCTGGAACCGGGACGGCGTGCCATGGCACGTCCCGGCCCGCGCCGGGGAACGCGGCGGTCCCCGGCGAAGGGATAGGCTGAGCGGCGATCATGAGCACCCCGCACCGCACCGGCCCAGCCCTGCGCATGCCCGGACCCGCCGCTGCCGCCCTGGCCTGCCCCGTCTGCGGCGAGGGCCTGTCCACCGCCGAACGCGGGCTCGCCTGCCCCGCCGGGCACACCTTCGACATCGCCCGCGAGGGCTACGCGAGCCTGCTCACCGGCGCCACCCCGCCCGGCACCGGCGACAGCAAGGAGATGGTCGCCGACCGGCTCCGCTTCCAGCGCGCCGGACACTACGACCCCATCGGCCGCGCCCTGGCCGACACCCTCGCCCGCGAACTCCGCGGCCGCACCGCCCCCCTCGTCGCCGACATCGGCGGCGGGACCGGCCACTACCTGGCCCAGGTCCTGGACGCCCTGCCCGACGCCGTCGGCCTCACCCTGGACGCCTCCAAGTTCGCCGCCCGCAAGGCCGCCAAGGCCCACCCGCGCGGCGGCGCCGCCACCGCCGACACCTGGCGCGGCCTGCCCCTGCGCACCGGCTCCGCCGACGCCCTCCTCAACGTCTTCGCTCCGCGCCGGGCCGCCGAGTTCCACCGCGTCCTGGCCCCCGGCGGGCTCCTGGCCGTCGTCACCCCCGACCCCGAGCACCTCGCTGAACTCCGGACGCGCCTGGGCCTGCTCGACGTCGACCCCCGCAAGGACGACCGCCTCGCCCAGGGGCTCCACGGACACTTCGCCCCGGCGGGCGACCGGCCGGTGCGCTTCACTCTGGAGCTGGACCGCGACGCCGCCGCCACCGTCGTCGGCATGGGCCCCAGCGCCCGCCACCTCGACCCCGCCGAGCTGGGCGAGCGCATCGCCGCCCTGCCCGAACCGGTCGCCGTCACCGCCGCGGTCCGGCTGCGGCTCTACCGTTCCCGGGCCGCACCCGCCGACGCCTGAGCCCCGCCGCGCGTGAGAGCCCCGCGATCGGGGTAGTCACCCCGCGTGAGCGAACGGCACCCCACCCCTGGCCTCGGCGTCCACGGCGACTTCTCCGTCTGGGCGCCCCGCGCCGACCGTGTGCGCCTGCGCGCCGACGGCACCGACCACCCCATGCGTTCAGACTCCGACGGCTGGTGGCACGCCCGGGTCGAGGGTGCCGGGCACGGAACGGACTACGCCTACCTCCTCGACGACGACCCGGCCGCACTGCCCGACCCGCGCTCACGGTGGCAGCCCCACGGCGTCCACGCCGCCAGCCGCGTCTACGACCACGCCGCCCACACCTGGACCGACGCGGCCTGGACCGGACGCCCCCTGGCCGGAGCCGTCGTCTACGAACTCCACGTCGGCACGTTCACCCCGGGCGGCACCCTCGCCTCCGCGATCGACCGGCTCGACCACCTCGCCGATCTCGGCGTCACCCACGTCGAACTCATGCCCGTCAACGCCTTCGACGGCACCCACGGCTGGGGCTACGACGGCGTCCTGTGGTCGGCCGTCCACCAGCCCTACGGCGGCCCCGACGCGCTCAAGGCCTTCGTCGGCGCCTGCCACGCCCGCGGCCTGGCCGTCCTGCTCGACGTCGTCCACAACCACCTGGGTCCCTCCGGCGCCTACCTGCCGCGCTTTGGCCCCTACTTCTCCGGCGAGAACGCCTGGGGCCCCTCGCTCAACCTGGACGGCCCCGACTCCGACCCGGTCCGTCGCCTGGTCCTGGACAACGCCCTGGACTGGCTGCGCCACTTCCACCTGGACGGCCTGCGCCTAGACGCCGTGCACGCCCTGCGCGACGACCGCGCCACCCCGCTGCTCGCCGAACTCTCCGAGGAGGTCGACGCGCTGGCCGCCGCACTGGGCCGCCCGCTGTCCCTGATCGCCGAGTCCGACCGCAACGATCCCCGCACGGTGCTGCCCCGCGAGGCGGGCGGCCTGGGCATGGGAGCCCAGTGGTCCGACGACCTCCACCACGCCCTGCACACGGCCCTCACCGGGGAGACGCACGGCTACTACGCCGACTTCGCCGGGCCCGAGGTCCTGCCCGAGGTGCTGCGCCGCGTGTTCCGGCACGCGGGCACCTACTCCTCCTTCCGCCGCCGCACCCACGGCGCCCCGGTCGACACCGCGCGCGTGCCGGGCAGCCGCTTCCTGGGCTACCTCGCCACCCACGACCAGATCGGCAACCGGGCGCGCGGCGACCGCATGGCCGAACACGTCTCCCCGGGGCTCCTCCTGTGCGGCGCCGCCCTCGTGCTGTGCTCGCCCTACACCCCGATGGTGTTCATGGGGGAGGAGTGGGCGGCCACCACCCCCTGGCCGTTCTTCGCGTCCTTCCCCGACCCCGACCTGGCCGAGGGCGTGCGCCGGGGCAGGCGCCGCGAATTCGCAGCCCTGGGCTGGGCCGAGGAGGAGATCCCCGACCCCGTGGACCCGGCCACGCGCGACTCCGCCGTCCTGGACTGGGGCCAGCCCGGGCGGGAGCCGCACCGCACGGTCCTGGACACCTACCGCGCCCTGATCGCCCTGCGCCGCACCGAACCCGAACTCGCCGACCCGCGCCTGGACCGCTTCGGCGTCACGGCGAGCACCGACGGGCGCCGACTGGTCCTGGAGCGCGGCCGCCTGCGGCTGCTCTGCAACCTGGCCGCGGAGGCCGCTGACGTCGAGGTGGACGCGCCGCCCCGAGAGGTCCTGCTCGCCACAGGCGAGCCCCGGATCGAGGACGGCTCCGTCAAGGTGCCGAGGGAGTCCTTCACGCTCCTGCGCCTGTGAGGGCCGGCCGGAGACCCCCGACCGTCACCCCGTGCCGGTAGCATCCCGCCGTCGGACGAAGGGACGATCCGGGCCGGTCGCGGCTGCCGGATCAACGTGAGGGGCGGTTGCCATGTCGGGCACGGAGCGGACCCTGGACCGGCGGTTCGAGGCGCACAACGGCACGGTGCGCTGGACCGCCTTCGGCGAGGGCGAGCCCCTCGTCTTGGCGCACGGAACCCCGTTCTCCTCCTACGTGTGGCGCCACATCGCCGGGGCCCTGGCCGCCCGCTACCGCGTCCACGTGTGGGACATGCCCGGCTACGGCGCCTCCGCCAAGTTCGAGGGCCAGGACGTGTCCCTGCCCGCCCAGCAGCGCACCTTCACCGCCCTGCTCGGCCACTGGGGGCTGGAGCGGCCCCGGGTCGTCGCCCACGACTACGGCGGGGCCGTGGCCCTGCGCTCGGCCGTCCTCGACGGGGCGGCCTACGACCGCCTGGCACTGGTGGACGCGGTGAGCCTACGCCCGTGGGGCAGCGAGTTCTTCCGCCTGGTCGCCGCCAACACCGACGTCTTCGCGGCCCTGCCGCCCCACCTGCACGAGGCGCTCGTGCGCGCCTACATCACCTCGGCCCTGCACACGCCGCCGCGCGCCGACACCCTGGCGGCGCTCACCGCGCCCTGGCTCGGCGAGGAGGGGCGCCCCGCCTTCTACCGCCAGATCGCCCAGGCCGACGAGCGGCACACCGCCGAGGTCGAGGACGCCTACGCCGCCCTCGACCTTCCGGTGCTGGTGGTGTGGGGCCGGGAGGACTCCTGGCTGCCGATCGAGCGCGGCGAGCGACTGGCCGCCGTGATCCCCGGGGCCCGACTGCACCCCCTGGACGGTGCGGGGCACCTCGTCCAGGAGGACGCGCCGGCCGAACTCACCGCGGCCCTCGCCGAGTTCCTGCGGTGATCCGGGCCTTCCTGGGGCGGGCGGGGACCCCGCCCGCCCGGAGGGGACCGGTCAGGAGACGGAACCGGCGAACACGACCGTCTCGGTGCCGTGCGTGACCGTGATGCCCAGGGACCCCGTGCCCGCGGGCACGCTGCAGCTCCCGGGGAAGGTGTAGCTGCCCTGCTCGGCCTCGTAGGTGGTGATGGTGACCGAGGCGGACGTGGTCGACCCGTCCACCTCGCACTCGGCGGACAGGTGCCCGAAACCGAGGACCCGCTCCAGGTACGGCACGTCCACGGTCAGGCTGAAGTCCACCTGACCCGAGGAGGGGGAGGTGACGCCGCCGAGGGTGTACACCACGTCGGCCGTGTTGCCCGGAACGTACTCGTGCTCGTAGGCGCCCACCGGGTAGGGCACGGCCACGGACGTACCGAAGGGGGCTCCGGACAGGACCGGCTGGGTGTCCGCGGCGGGCTCCGGGCCGGGGTCCTCGTCGGTCTCGGGCGGTTCGGGGGCCGAGGTGTCGGTGGGTTCGGGGGAGGGGGAGGGGGAAGCGGCCGTCTCGCTGGAGCCGGCGGAGGGGGAGGCCGACTCCTCGGTCGCGGCGGGCTCGACGGTCGTGCTCTCGCCCGGGCCGCAGCCGACCACGGCCAGGAGGAACGCCGTACTGATCAGGGGGAGGGGGTTCACGGTAGAACGCATGGCCAAAAGGGTAGGGGAGTCGCCCTGAGTGGCGCCGTCCGACACGGAACGCGAGCGGGACCGCGTCCGTCGGAGGCGTCGCAGGGCGCGGCCGTCGCGAAAAACCGTTGGCTCCGGCCCTCCGGGCCGCGCCACACTCGTGCCCATGCCCGACTTCGCAGACTTCGACACCCGCCACTACCGCACCGTGGACGTGGCCACCGGATACGACCGGTGGTCGAGCACCTACGAGGACACCGTCCTCGACGCCATGGACCTGGACCTGCTCGACGGCCTCACCCGCCCCGACTGGGCCGCCGTCTCCCGCGCCGCCGACCTCGGCTGCGGGACGGGCCGTACCGGGGCCTGGCTGCGCGGCAGGGGCGTTCCACGCGTGGACGGGGTCGACCTCAGCCCCGGAATGCTGGAACGGGCCCGGACGCGCGGCTGCCACAGCACCCTCACCCGGGGCGACGTGCGCGACACGGGCCTGCCATCGGGCGCCTACGACCTCGTCGTCTCCTCCCTCATCGACGAACACCTGCCCGACCTGGCCCCCTACTACGCCGAGGCCCGACGCCTGGCCGCCCCCGGCGGCTGCTGCGTCCTGGTCGCCTACCACCCGCAGTTCATGATGGTCTCGGGCATGCCCACCCACTTCACCGACGCCTCCGGTGAGGACGTGGCGATCAGCACCCACCTGCACCTGCTCAGCGACCACACACGGGCGGCCATGGCCGCCGGGTGGGTGCTCGCCGAACTGCGGGAGGCCGTGGTCGACGACGGGTGGATCGCCGCCAAGCCGAAGTGGGAGCGCTTCCGCGGCCACCCGGTCTCCGCCGCCCTCGTGTGGACCGTGCCGGCCTGAACCGGTCTGCGGTCAGAGCCGGAGGGCCGCCAGCCACACGTCCCGGTGCTCCTCCACGTAGGCCGCCGCCGGCCCCCAGTGGTCGGCGTGGCCCTCGGCGTGCAGGCGCGCCCACGGCTGGCGGCCGGTCCGCGCCCCCTCCACCAGCAGGTCGTACATCCCGCGCACCTCGTGGCCGATCGCGTCGGGAAGCTCACGGCGCTGCGCGCCGTCGCACCCGTAGCCGTCGGCCAGCGCACGCAGTCGCCGCGCGTCCTCCGCGGGGGCGCCGCCCGCGTGCAGAGGGACGAAACCGTGCGCCGCGTACCCGAGGTCGCCCATCCGCGTCCCCGGGCCGGCGCCGTCCCAGTCGATGAACGTCCACCTCGGCCCGTCGCGGACGAGGTTCCACGGTCCCAGGTCGTGGTGGCAGACGATCTCCGCTCGCCGCGAGGCGACCGCCACCTCCCAGGCAGGCTCCCCCGGCGGTTCGTAGGCGGCGGCCAGGTCGTGCAGGGCACGGATGAGCCCGCCGAGCCGGTACAGCTCCCGCTCCGTCATGGGCGCCATTCGGTCGGCAGGCGTTCCGGGCGCGTAGGCCAGCACCTGGCGTCCCCGACCGTCGCGGCCCAGCGCCCGCGGCGCGCCCTCGTACCCGTGCTCCTCCAGGTGCGCCAGCAGGGAGTGGACCCCGGGGGAGGAGCGCCGCCACGGCTTGCGGACGGTGTCGCCCACCCGCACGACCGCTTCGGCGACGTTGCCGCCCTCCAGGACCTCCTCGTCGGCCTCCCGGCCGACTTCCCCATCGCTCACAGCGTCCCAGTGTGGCCTCTTCCGTGGTCCGCCGCCACCCGTTCTCACCTGCGCATCGGCGTCCGGTTGCGGTGCAGGCGAACGCGAAGCAACGCGTGGGCCCGGTCTGCCGACGCCCACGGATACCCGGTCCCGGGTCCCCCCGGCCCCACACCGTGCCTTCCCTGGACGAGCCGCACTTCACGGAGCCGGGTATGGCCGCGCGGCGCGACCCCGGCGGCCCTGACGGACCTCACCCCCGCCCTGGACGGGGGCTGAGCCGCCGCGCGCGGCTCAGCCGTGGGAGATCCGGCGTCCGCTCACCCGGCCGAGGGTGATCCGCAGCACCTGGTCGCGCGGACCGCTCGCCCACGGCTGCGGCATGCGCCCCCGGGGCAGCCGCGACAGCTCCCCCTGGTCGCGGATCCACCGGCAGCGCCCCGAGACCAGGACGCTCCACCCCTCGCGCTGCCCCTCGTCGAAGTGGTCGATCTGGAAGGAGGCGTACCCGCGCCCGTGGCGCATGATGGTGCCGGCCAGCGTCGACCGGAACACGATCGAGTCGCCCGCCAGCATGTAGTTCACCGGCAGGACCGTCGGCGCGGAGTCCCCCTCGATGGTGAAGGCCACCCGGCCGATGTTGTGCCTGCCCAGCAGGTTCAGACAGGTCTGCCGCTCCAGCACGGTGAAGCGCGCCTGCTCGTCCCCCTCGGCGAGGTCGGCCCCCTCCAACAGCGTGTTCGCCTCGTCTAGGCGCGCGCTGCCCCGCATGATGTCGTCGCTGCTGTGCCGCTGTCCGGGGGGTGAGGCCGCCATGACCGCCGTCTCCCGGCTCTGCGCTTCCGACCCGCTCTTGTCCTCCATCGCGAACCCCCTGGCATGGTCGCTCCGCTCGCCCGGCGCGGTGCGTCCGGGCCGTGGGCCCGCCGGTGTGCCGACGGGCCTTTCCCCTACCCCCCATCTACCCCGCGGCGGCTCCGATGCAACGGCGGGAGGGCGGTCCGCGGCTCGGTGGCGGGGGTGGTATGGGCCACCCGGCCCCGGCCCGGCCGTCCCGCATCGGGCTCTGTGCCACGGGACACACCCGCCGGTGTCACATCCGCGGCGGGCCGCGCCGTCTGTGGTGTGAAGGCCAGCGAAGCGAACGAAAGGCCCGCCATGACACACCGCACCCTCGTCCTCGGAGCCGGGTACGCCGGGCTCACCGCCGCGCGCAGGGCCGCCCGCCGCGGCACCGGCACCCGCGTCACCCTCGTCAACGCCGCCCCGGACTTCGTCGAACGCGTCCGCCTCCACCAGGTCGCCGCTGGCCAGGACACGGGCACGCGTCCGCTGGCCGGGATGGTGCGCGACGACGGCGTCGACCTGGTCGTGGGCCGCGCCGAGCGGTGGGACACCGCGCGGCGCGAGGTCGGTGTCCGCAGTGGCGCGGCCGTCCGCACCCTGGCCTACGACACCCTCGTCCTCGCACTGGGCAGCACCGCCGGGAGCTCCCCGGTACCCGGCGCGGACGAGCACGCGCTCACCGTCGCCGGACTCGACGGCGCCCGCGAGGTCGCCGAGCGCGTCGCCGCCGACCCGACCGGGCGCGTCGCCGTGGTGGGCGGCGGCCTGACCGGGATCGAGGCGGCCACCGAACTCGCCGAGTCCCACCCCGGCCTGGAGGTCGCGCTGGTCACCCGGGGCGAGGCCGCCCCCGGCCTGAGCCCGAAGGGGCGCGCGCACGTGCGGCGCTCCCTCGCCCGGCTGGGCGTGGCCCTGCGCGAGCACGCCACGGTGGCGGAGGTGGACGCCGACGGGCTTCTCCTGGACGACGCCGCCCGGATCCCTGCCGGCCTCGTCGTCTGGAACGGCGGCTTCTCCGTCCCGGCGTTCGCCCGGGAGGCCGGTCTGGCCGTGGACGGTGACGGGCGCGCCGTCGTCGACGCCACCTTCCGATCGGTGTCCCACCCCGACGTGTACGTGATCGGCGACGCGGCCCACGCCGACGACGCCTGGGGCCGCCCCCTGCGGATGTCGTGCGCGATGGGGCTGCCGATGGCGGTGGCCGCCGCCGACGCCCTCACCGACCGGATCGAGGGGCGTGTACCCGCGACCGGCCCGTTCGGGTACACGGTCCAGTGCGTGAGCCTGGGGCGCCGGGACGGCCTGGTCCAGTTCGTGCGCGGAGACGACTCCCCGCGCGGCGCGGTGCTCACCGGGCGGGTGGCGGCGCGGTTCAAGGAGGCCATCGTCGCCGGTGCCGTCGCCACCCCCGCCGGGGGGATGGGACAGATGGGCCTGAACCTGTCCGCGGCCCGTTTCATGGGCCGCCGCGGCCCCGCGCGCCCCGTGTCCCCGGCGGGAGTGCGGGAGGCCGGTACCGTCCGGCCCGAGTGAGGGGAGCGGGGCGGCCCCGCAGGTCAGGCCCGAGGCCGCCCGGCGGTGTCGGGCCCGGTCAGGAAGGGCCGCATCACCCGGGCGGCCAGGCGGGTGGAGGACAGGCGCAGTGCCTGGCGCCGCACCAGCAGCCGCGCCGCCGAGGCGGGCACGAACCACCGGGCCGTGCGCCGCCCGGCGGCCTGCTTGGCCTCGATCACCGGCTTGACCCGCTCCTCGTAGCGCGCCAGGGCGGCACCGATGCCCTCCGCGGAAGGGCTTGTCGTCGCCAGTTCCCGGCCCAGGACCTCGGCGGCGGCCACCGCCATGCTCGCGCCCTGGCCCGCCATCAGCGACACCGCCTGGCAGGCGTCGCCCACCAGAACGACCCGTGAGCGCGACCACGCGGGCACGGTGATCTGCTCGACGGCGTCGTAGAAGGGCCGGGGCGGGCAGGCCTCCAGAATCCTCGGCAGGTGCCAGCCCATCCCCGAGTAGACCTCGTGCAGCCGCGCCCGGGGGTCGGCGGGCAGCGCCCCGTCCGGGGCCAGGTGGCACAGGAAGGTCGCCCCCGTGGTCTCGGAGAGGCGGTACAGGCCCGCCTGCACCCCGGGCGCTTCCAGCATGTGCAGTTCGCGGCCCAGGGCCCGGGCCGCCTCCTGGTCCTCGAACAGGAACGCCGCGGTGTGCGCGCCCAGGTAGCGGCGGTAGTCCTCCTCGGGGCCGAAGACGAGTGCGCGCACGCGCGAGTGCGTGCCGTCGGCCCCCACGAGCAGGTCGGCCCGTTCCACGGTGCCGTCGGTCAGCTCCACGGACACGCCGTCGCCGCCGGGATCGACGTGGACGGGGCCCACCCCGTGGCGCACGTCGGCCTCCGGCCCCAGGGACGCGCGCAGCACCAGTTCCAGGTCTCCGCGCAGCAGGGAGACCAGCCGGTCCCCGCCGAGCCGCCGGAGCGCCTCACCGGCCATCCGCGCGGTGGGGCGGCCCTGCGGCGTGCGGTACTGGACGCCCTCCAGCGCGAGGTCGCGGGTGCGTACCCGGTCGAGCAGCCCCATCCGCTCGACCGCGTCGTAGCCGGGGCCGAAGAAGTCGATGACGTAGCCGCCGGGGATGGTGCCCGCCGCGGCGGCCTCGGCGTCGGCGGCACCGCCGCGCTCCGGCCGCTGCTCGACCACGGTGGTCTCCCAGCCCGCTTCGCGCAGCCACCAGGCGGTGGCCAGTCCGGCGATGCCCGCGCCGACGATGATCGCCCTCATCGGGTCACCTCCCCTGCGCCGTGTGCCGCCAGGAGGCGGCGCAGGGGTTCGGCGTAGGCCTGCGGGCCGGGGACCGGTCCCAGGGCCCGGTGCAGGACGAGGCCGTCGAGGAAGGCGCACAGCAGTTCGGCGACCGCCTCGGGCTGCGGGACGCGGTGCGTGCGCAGCCACCCCTCGGTGCTGGTGCGGACCCCTTCCATGAGCCGGGACATGGACGCGCGCAGCACGGGGTCGCGGGTGGCGGCCAGGTAGGCCTCCGCGAACAGCACGGAGTCGGGGTCCTCGCCCTGGTAGGCGTCCATGGCGCGCAGGGCGGCCAGCAGTCCCTCCACGGGGTCGGGGGAGGCGGTCATCGCGGCCGTGGGCCCGTCGAGGACGCCGGAGACGGCCGTGTCCACGGCGGTGCGCAGCAGGGCCTCCAGCGAGTCGAAGTGGTAGTGCACCAGGCCGGGCCGCACCCCGGCCCTGGCGGCCACCAGGCGGGTGGTGACCGCGTTCCAGCCCACCTCGGGGATGAGTTCGGCGGCGGCGGACAGGAGCGCGGCGCGGCTGGCCCGCCCCCGTTCGGCGGAGGTCGCCCCCGCCCCTGCCGTTGTTTGGTCATTCGCCTTGGTCATATGACCAAATTAGGGGCGTGCGGGACCGCGGTCAAGGGAGAAGAGACGCGCGAGCCCGCTAGGGGGAGGCGGGCAGGTCGCCGCGCACCACGCGCGTGCAGTTGCCACGCGAGCGCTTGACCAGCTCGCCGTTGGCCCGGTCGCTGCCCTCGACCCAGGCGCGCGCCGCCCCCTCGGCCAGCCCGCCCTCGCGCTGGCGGCCGTACAGCCGCTCCTCCCGCACCGCGTCGGGCGCCTCCACGTACCACAGTTCGGTGAACAGGGCGCGGGCCCGAGGCCAGGGGTCTTCGTCGCCCGCCAGGTAGTTGCCCTCGGTCACGACCAGGCGGGTGTGCGGCGCGAACACGTGACGGGCCGCCACCGGCTCGTGCAGGCGGCGGTCGTAGTCGGGCACGTACACCGGATGGCCGGCCTCCTCCAGCAGCCGCCGCAACAGCGCGACGTAGCCGTGCGCGTCGAAGGTGTCCGGTGCGCCCTTGCGCTCCAGCCGCCCCAACCGCTCCAACTGGGCGTTGGACAGGTGGAACCCGTCCAGGGGCAGGTACCCGGCGGTCCCCGGCGCCGTGGCGCGGTCGACCTCCGCCACCAGGCGGCGGGCGAGCGTGGACTTGCCCGCGCCGGGCGCACCGGCCAGGGCGAGGACGGCGCGGCCCGCTCCGGGGCGGGAGGCGTTCACGGCCAGGGTGACGGCGTCGGCGACCGGGGAAGGGGACATGGGTCGAGACTACGCCGGTGGGACCGCCCGGGCCGGGCGGTCCCACCGCCGCCGCTAGGGCGCGTCGCCCACGTGCGCCAGCGCCTGGCGCACCAGGACCCCCTGGCCGCCGGTCATCTCCTCGCGCACGTGCGGGCTGGTCGCCTCCTCCGGGGTGAGCCACACCAGGTCCAGGGCGTCCTGGCGGGGCTGGCAGTCCCCGGAGACCGGGACGACGTAGGCCAGGGCCACGGCGTGCTGGCGCGGGTCGTGGTAGGGCGTGACCCCCGGGGTGGGGAAGTACTCCGCCACGGTGAAGGGCTGGGGCGAGGAGGGGATGCGGGGCAGGGCGACCGGCCCCAGGTCCTTCTCCAGGTGCCGCAGGAGCGCGTCGCGCACCCGCTCGTGGTAGAGCACGCGCCCGGAGACGACCGAGCGGCTGAAGCTGCCGTCCGGCGCGGCCCGCATGAGCAGCCCGATGTGGGTCACCTTCCCAGAGGCGTCCACGCGCACGGGGACGGCCTGGACGTAGAGCACGGGCATGCGGCCGCGGATACTCTCCAACTCCTCGGAGGAGAACCAGCCGGTCTGGGTGTCTGCGGTCTCGGTCATGGGGTGCGTGGCGCGGCGCCACGGCGGACCGGGCGCGGGCGCCGCTCCCTCCCTTCGCTCTCTCGGTGTCCCGGGGCCGGACGGGTGGGTCCCGCCGGGCGGGGCGCGGGTTGCAGTACCGCTTCTATCGCACCGGCCGTGGGAAAGCACGGCGAGGTCGGGCTGTCGGGTGTGTCCGAGAGCCCCGTCACACGGATCTCGCGCGGTTTTCCCACGAAAAGCCGTACAGGACCGGGCCGTACAGGTTACGATCTCCTACGCGGTTGCGTAGTGGACACGTTACTTCTGGTGAGAGGTGGCCCCTTGTGGTGCGACAAGACCGGTTCTCCGCCCGGGAACGCTTTTCCTGTACGGGTGTGACGGTCGTCCCCGTACACGGGGAGGTCGACCTCGCCACCGCCGACCTCATGCGCGACCGGCTCCTGGACGCGGCGCAGCACTCGCGCTGCGCCTGCCTCGTGGTGGACATGTCCGGACTTCACTTCTTCGACGCCAGCGGTGTGCGCGCCCTGCTCTCGGTCTACCGGACACTGACCGCCGAGGGGCGCCACGTGGTCCTGGCCGAGCCCGCGCCCATCGCCGAGCGCGTGCTCGACGCGCTCGGGATGGGCGGCGTGTTCGAGATCTACCCGATGGTGGAGATGGCGCTCACCCACACCAGCGGCCTGCGGGTGGACGGAGACCCCATCCCCGACGGCTCCTGACCCGGCCGCGCTCAGGGACGTGCCTCGCCGCGGTCGGCCCCTTCCCCGTCCCCCTGGACCAGGAAGGGGGCCAGCAGGCCGGGAACCGTCTCGTCGGCCCAGGCCAGGCCCTGGCCCAGCCCCACGTCCGCAGCGGCGTACATCCCCTCGCCCGCCGCCGTGGTCGCCGCCACGTCGGCCAGACCCAGCCTGCGCTGGAACGGGGAGCGGCTGATCCGCCAGCCGATCACGGCCGACCGCTCCAGGGCCACCGTGTCGCGCCCCGCCATGCCCCGGCGCACCACCAGGTAGCGCGGGTGCACCCCGTGGCCCAGGGCCCGGTAGGAGCCCTGCGCGTACCAGAACGCCACCCCGGCGAACAGCACCGCCAGCACCCCCCACACCCACACGGGCGCCGACTCGACGGTCTGCGCCGCCATCGGGACCGGCATGATCTCGGCCTCCACCTCGTGGACGGTCTCCCACCACGCCCGCTGGGCCAGGGTGTGCGCCCACATCAGCGCGGCCGCCAACCCGGCGCCCAGCAGCGAGGCGAACACGGCCCGGGTGCGGCGCCGCCGCAGCGCGGCCCTCGGGTGGCCGGCCAGCGGCGTGTCCAGGGGGGAGTCCTCCTCGCGCATCAGGGCGGCGGCCAGGGGGCGGGCCCGCCCGGTCGGCATGTGCGGGGACAGGCGGCTCTTGGCGCTGGTCTTCTTCTCGTCGGCGCCCGACAGCCCGGTCGCCACGGCCCGCACGCACGCCCCGCCCACCGAGCGCAGCACGAACGGCTCGTAGAAGGAGATGCCGTTGAGGCGCCGCCCCTCCACCGACAGCGACACACTGGTCAGCAGGCCCCGGCGCAGCCGCACCGTCCCGTCCGCCTCGCGGGTGAGGCGGTAGTTCCACCAGGTCTCCACCGCCACGGCCGTCAGCACCACCACACCGGACACCAGCAGGCCCAGCAGCGACAGGGGCAGGACCAGGAGCAGCCGTGATGCCGCGTAGGAGGCCATCTCCTGGCTGGAGGGCAGCCCCAGCAAGTCCGAGGTCCACCGCCACGCCGACCCCTGCGTCTGGGCGTTGACGCCCAGCAGGGTGGCGATCGCACCGAGGCCGACACCGACGGTCGCGCCGGTGGCCGGGGCGTAGGCGAACCAGGCGGGGGAGAGGCGCGCGAGTTCGACCTCGTCGGGGGCCGTGCCGTCCGTGCCCTCCGGTGCCTCGTCCCGCACCTCGGTGGGCGCGGGACCCCGGTTCAGCAGGTCGCGGCGCAGCCGCTCGCCCTGCTCGGCGCTGATGAACATGAGCTGGATCTGGTCGGCCCCCGAACCGACCTTCTCCCCGGTGCCGACCGTCACCATGCACAGGCCGAACAGGCGCAGGTGGATCTGGGCGTTGACGTCCACACTGCGCACCCGCTCGCGCGGGATGGACTTGTAGGACTTGGAGACGATCCCCGACCGCAGCTCCATGCGCTCGGCGGTCACCCGATAGCGGGTGGCGCGCAGGCGCAGCAGGTCGATCCAGGTGATCAGCGCGACGAAGGCGACCGTCGCCGGTACGGGGACCAGCGCCCAGAGGGAGGCGCCGGTGACGACCAGGACGACGGTGCCCACGACCGCCCCGATGCCCATGAAGAGACCGGTCGCGGCGGCGCCGGCCCACACGCTGAGCGGGTGCAGCCGCTCCCAGGGGGTGTCCTCGTGGCCGGACTCCGCGGGCGCCTCGGCGGGCTCGGCCGGCTCGGCGGGGGGTGTGGCGGGGGTGTGCTCGTCGGGGGAGGTCATGTGGCGTCTCCCGGGGTCGCCTGGGTGATGTCGGTCAGCTGGTCGGCCACCTCCGCGGCCACCTCGTGGTCCAGGCCGGTGATCTCGATGGGCCCGGCCGCCGAGGCGGTGGTCACTGTGACACTGGAGAGGCCGAACGCGCGCTGGAGGGGTCCGCGCGCGGTGTCCACGGTCTGGATGCGCGACATCGGGGCCACGCGCCACTCCTGCCAGAACCAGCCGCTGGCGGTGTAGACCGCCGTGTCGGTGACCTCCCACCGGTGGACCCGGTAGCGCCACTGCGGCATCACGACGGTGATCAGCAGGCCGAGGCCGCCGATGACCGCCGCGGCCACCAGGAACCAGAGCCGGACCGGTTCCCAGATCACGGCGGGGACCACGGGCACGGCCGTGAGGACCACGGTGACCGTGAGCGTGCGGGTGGTCCACCACGCGACGGCCCGGCGGTCGACACGGTGCCGGGGCGGACGCAGGCGTGGAGCGTCGGTGCTCATGGTGTCCACGGACTCCTCTCGATCGGGCCCGGGGGAGGGCCGGTCAATAAAGTGATATCACAATGCTATTCTTGGCGTCATCAGGCCCAGCACCCGAGGAGGACGGCCGTGAGCGGACCGGAACCAGCAGTCCCCCGACCCACCCCGCAGTACCGCGAGTACGAGGCCCCCAGCCGTGACGGACTGGCCTTCGCCGCGGCCGCCGCCGCACTCGTCCTGGTCGGGGCCCTCACCGTGGTCCTGACCGCAGCCCTGGACCTGCACGGCTCCCTCGTGGCCGGCGGCGCGCTCCTCGTCCTGGCCGGCGCCGTGGTCGCCTCCGGCCTGACGGTGGTCGCCCCCAACGAGGCGCGGGTCGTACAGCTCTTCGGCCGCTACGTCGGCACCATCCGATCCGACGGCCTGCGGTGGGTCAACCCCCTCACACGGCGCAACCGCATCTCCACCCGCATCCGCAACCACGAGACCTCCGTGATGAAGGTCAACGACGCCTCCGGCAGCCCCATCGAGATCGCCGCCGTCGTCGTCTGGCAGGTCGAGGACTCCGCACGCGCCACCTTCGAGGTGGACGACTATCTGCAATTCGTCTCCACTCAGACCGAGGCCGCCGTCCGCCACATCGCCGGACGCCACCCCTATGACTCCTACGACGACGGCACCGTTCCCTCCCTGCGCGAGGACGCCGAACTCATCACCCAGCAGCTGTCCAAGGAGGTCGGCGAGCGCGTGGACGCCGCGGGCGTCACCGTCGTCGAGACCCGCTTCACCCACCTGGCCTACGCCCCCGAGATCGCCCAGGCCATGCTCCAGCGCCAGCAGGCCGGAGCCATGATCGCCGCCCGCCAGGAGATCGTCGAGGGCGCCGTGGGCATGGTCGACCGCGCCCTGGAGCGCCTGTCGGAGGAGAACGTGGTGGAGCTGGACGAGGAGCGCAAGGCCGCCATGGTCAGCAACCTGCTCGTGGTGCTGTGCTCCGACCGCCCCACCAGCCCCGTCGTCAACACCGGGACCCTGTACCAGTAACCCGGCTGAGGTGGCCGTGCCCGAGCGAAAGAAAGTACTGCTGCGGCTCGACCCCGCGGTCCACGACGCCATCGCGCGGTGGGCCGGGCAGGAGCTGCGCAGCACCAACGCCCAGATCGAGTTCCTCCTGCGCCGCGCTCTGGGCGACGCGGGACGGATGCCGACGGACGCCCGCGACCTCCCCCGCCGGGGCCGCCCGGCCAAGACCCGGCGCAGACCCGAGGAGACCGAGGGCTGACGGGGCCGGGGCCGCGCGGCCCCGGCCCGCCGTCGTTACTCCGGGTCCCGGCCGCCGCCGACGCGCCCGCGCCAGGGGCCGGGGGCGACCAGCCACAGCGGCACGGTCCGCACCGGGAAGGGCAGCTCCGTCTCGAACAGGTCATCGCCCGAGGTGCTGGACACCTCCCGGTACTCGCCCTCCGACAGCCGCAGTTCGATGAGGTGGGGGCGCCCCTGGTCCGGCGTGATGATCCAGTACGAGGGGATGCCGAACTTCGCGTACTCCTGCCGCTTCGTGTAGTGGTCGCGGAAGGAGCTCTCGGGGGAGACCACCTCCACCGCGAGCAGCGGCGGCCGGGTGAGGTAGGGCTCCTCCGCGCCGTCCGCGCCGATCACCACCAGGTCGGGGACGCGGTGGTGCGTGCGATCGGCGTCGAAGTTGATCCCGGGTGTGGAGACGACCTCGAACCCCTCAGGCGCCAGGAACGTGAGATGGGCGTTGAGCCGGGACTCCACCCGGCTGTGCAGGAAGACCGGTGCGGGCGACACGTCAAGCCGCCCGTCGACCAGTTCGTAGCGCCGCCCGTCGTCCGGTGTGCCGTGCAGGTCGTCCACGGTGAGCGGCCGTGGTCCCAGGTCCGTCTGGCCGGTGGTCATGACATGCCTCCTCGCCTCCACGGGGACCAGTCTTCCGGGCCGGTGCCGTCCCCACGTGTGGATTCGCAAGGACCGGCGTCGGAGGGCGACCGTATCCCCGTCAGCGGACACGACCGGAAAACGTGGGGCCGACCCTCTTGCGTTCAAAATGTTAGTGACTAACATGTGAGTCACTCACACCAAGGAGCGCGGATGCCGGACTGGCGGGCGGACAAGCGGGCGCGGACCCGGGCGGCGATCCAGGCCGCCGCCCTGGACCTGTTCGCCCGGCACGGCTACGACCGGGTCACCGTGGAGCGCATCGCCGCCGCCGCGGGCGTCTCCCACACCACGTTCTTCCGGTACTTCCCCACCAAGGAGGACGTCGTCCTGGGCGACGACTACGACCCCCTGATCGCCCACCACGTCTGCGCCCGGACCGAGGCCGACCCCGTCCAGCGCGTGCGCCTGGGCCTGGCCGAGGCCTTCACCCTCCTGGACACCGCCGCGCTGGAGACCGCTCGCGAACGCACCCTGCTCATGCTCTCCGCGCCGGCCCTGCGCGCCCGCATGTGGGAGAACCAGGCCGGCACCCAGCGCCTCCTGGAGGAGGTCCTGCGCGAACCCGGCCCCGGCCCGGCGCCCCTGGCCACCCGCGCCGTCGCCGCCGCCTGCGCGGCCGCGCTCACCGCCGCCGTCACCACCTGGGCCGAGACCGGCCCGGTGCACGCCCTCCCGGACATGGTCGACGAGGCCCTCGCCGCCCTGCGCCCACCCGTTCCCTGACACGCACCGAAGGCGGCCCCATGAACGCGATCGAGGTCCGCGGCCTCACCGTCCGCTACCGCGGCGCCAGCGCCCCCGCCGTCGACGGCATGGACTTCACCGTCCGCACGGGCGAGGTCCTCGGCCTCCTCGGCCCCAGCGGAGCGGGCAAGTCCACCGTCCACCGCGTCCTCACCCGGCGGATCCGCCGCTTCACGGGAAGCGTCCGCGTGCTCGGCGTACCCGTGGCCCGCGGCCGCGACCGCGACTTCTTCGAGCGCGTGGGCGTCGGCTTCGAACTGCCCGCCCACCTGCCCGCCCTGACCGCGCGGGAGAACCTCGCCGCCTTCGCCGCGCTCCACCGCGGACCCACCGACGACCCCGCCGACCTCCTCGACCTGCTGGACCTGGCCGAGGCCGCCGACCGCAGGACCGCCGAGTTCTCCAAGGGCATGCTCGTCCGCCTGAACCTGGCCCGTGCCCTGCTCCACCGGCCCGCCCTGCTCCTGCTGGACGAACCCACCAGCGGACTCGACCCGGTCCGCGCCGAAGCCGTCCGTCGCATCCTGCGCGACCGCGCCCGCGCAGGCACCACCGTCCTGGTCACCACCCACGACATGCGCACCGCCGAACACGCCTGCGACCGGGTCGCCTTCGTCGTCGACGGCCGCATCGCCGCACTGGACGGCCCGCGCGACCTGCGCCTGGCCCACGGCAACCCCGGCGCCGTCGTCGAACTGCGCCGGGACGGGGCCCTGGAGCGCCGGGAACTGCCGCTGGCGGACCTGGAATCGGCACTGGGCCTGGGCGGCGCCCGGCTGGAGACCGTGCACAGCCGCGAGGCCACCCTCGACGACGTCTTCGCGCGCCTCACGGGACGGCGGATCGGCGGGGAGCCGTGAGCGCCCCGCACCGCGTCCGTGCCGCCCTGCGCACCGAGACGCGGATCCACGCCAGGCGGGGCACCGCCGCCGCGGCCCTGGCCCTGGGCGCGGTCTGGGCCGCCCTCGTCCTCGCGCTCCCCGCAGAACCGGGCCGCACGGTCGCCGGACTGCTGCTCTTCCTGGACACCGCCGGGTTCGGCGTGCTGTTCGCCGCCGTCCTCATGCTCGGCGAGCGCACCAGCGGCGCGTGGGCGGCCCTGGCCGCCAGCCCGCTGGGCGCCGGGGAGTACCTGGCCGCCCGGCTGTGCGCGTTCACCGTGCTCGGTGCGGCCGCCGCGGTGCCGATCACGGCCGCCGCCCGCCCCGTCGGCGGCCTCGGCGGCGCGCTCACGGCCGTGGCCGCCACGGCGCTGCTCGCCGCGCTGCTGTGCGCGGTGTCGGTGGCCGCCTGCGCCTCGGCCCGCGACACCGCCGACCTGGTGGCCGTGGTCCCTCTCTGCCTGGCCCCCCTCCTGGCCCCGCCCCTGCTGGTCGCCGTGGGGGCCGCAGGCCACCCGGCCCTGTACGCGGTGCCCACCACCGCCGCCCACACCGCGGTGCGCTGGGGCCTGGACCCGGCGTCGGTCCCCCTGACGGGTACGGCCGTGGCGCTCCTGGCGGGGTGGGCCGCTGCGGCGACCCTCGGCGCCTGCCTGCTCGCCCGGTGGGCGCTGGCGCGGGCCCGCACCGTCGAGGGTGAGCGCCCGCCGTGGGTCACCGCCTGCAGGCGTGCGCGCCGCCCGCTTCCCGCGCACGGCTCCCGGCACCCGGTGCGGGTCCTGGCCCGGACCGATCTGCGCGGCGCGGCCACGGACGGCATGGTCTGGGCGCTGCTGGCCGGGCCCGTGCTGGTGGCCCTGGCACTGCGTGCGGGGCTGCCCCTGGCTGCGGACCTTCCGCTGCTGGCCGGTGCCGACCCGGCGCGGTGGCGTCCGATGCTCCTGGCGGCCCTGGTCCTGCTGCACGTGCCGGTGATGGCCGGGTCGCTGGTGGCGCTGCGCGCGGTGGAGGACCGGGAGCGGGGCGCACTGGACGTGTGGGCCGCCTCCCCGCTCGGGACCGGCACCTACCTCGCCTGCCGGGCTGTGGCCGCCGCCGTTCTGTCGGCCGTGCAGCTCGCGGTGTGCCTGCCGCTGAGCGCACTGGCCGACGGGTCGGCGGCCTACGCCGTTCCCTCCGCCGCGCTGCTGGCCGCCGCGTTCGCGCTCGCGGTCACGGCCGCCGCGCCGGACCGGGTGCGCGCCCTGGTCGTCCTCAAGGGCGCCGGGGTGCTCTTCGCCCTGGTGCCCGTGCTGGTGTGGGTGCTGCCCGGCCCCTGGCCGCGTCTGCTGCTGGCCCTGCCCCCGGCGTGGCCGCTGGCGGCCCTGCCCGGCTACGGCCTGGCGCCCGCCCCGGCGGCCGGGCTGTGCGCGGCCGCGGCCGCCGCGCTGCTGGCGGCGGCCGCGTGGCGGTGGGCCCGGGCCGCGCTCGCGCGCTGACCCGGGCCGGGCCGCCTAGAGTACGGCGGCGGCCGCCGCCCGTCCGGCGGTGCGGCCGGAGAAGAGGCACCCGCCCAGGAACGTGCCCTCCAGCGCCCGGTATCCGTGCATGCCGCCCCCGCCGAACCCGGCGACCTCCCCGGCCGCGTACAGGCCCGGCAGCGGGGTGCCGTCCCCGCGCAGCACCCGCGCGTCCAGGTCGGTGTGCAGGCCGCCGAGGGTCTTGCGGGTGAGGACGTTCAGCCGCACCGCGATCAGCGGCCCCGCCTTCGGATCGAGGATCCTGTGCGGGGAGGCCACCCGGATCAGCTTGTCGCCCCGGTACCGGCGGGCGCCGTGGACCGCGGTCACCTGGAGGTCCTTGGTGAAGGGGTGGTCCATCTCCCGGTCGCGGGCCACCACCTCGTCGGTGACGGTGTCGGCGTCGAGCACCCCGTCGCCCGCCAGCTCCCGCATCTTGCCGATGAGGTCGGGCAGCTTGTCGGCGACGACGAAGTCCACGCCCTTGTCCTTGAACGCCTCCACCGGGCCGGTCGCGCCGGGCAGCACCCGTTTGAGGAGGAGCTTGACGTCCTTGCCGGTCAGGTCCGGGTTCTGCTCCGAACCCGACAGCGTGAACTCCTTCTCGATGATCTTCTGCGAGAGCACGAACCACGTGTACTCGTGGCCGCTGCGCATGATGTGCTCCAGGGTGCCCATGGTGTCGAACCCGGGGAAGCAGGGCGCGGGCATGCGTCTGCCGGTGGCGTCCAGCCACAGCGACGAGGGCCCCGGCAGGATGCGGATGCCGTGCCGGGCCCAGATCGGGTTCCAGTTCTCGATGCCCTCGGTGTAGTGCCACATACGGTCGGGGTTGATGATCTGCCCGCCCGCCTTCTCCGTGATGCCGAGCATGCGCCCGTCCACGTGTTCGGGCACGCCCGAGAGCATCTTCTTCGGCGCCGTTCCCAGCCGTTGGGGCCAGTTCTCGCGCACCAGGTCGTGGTTGCCGCCGATCCCGCCGGAGGTGACGATGACCGCCTGCGCGGACAGTTCGAACTCGCCGGCCGAGTCCCGGTTGCTGGCCTGGCCGCGCAGGGCGCCGTCGGGGGCCAGGACCGTGCCCCGGACCCCGGTCGCTGTGCCGCCCAGCAGCACCAGTTCGTCGACGCGGTGGCGGAAGCGCAGCGAGACCAGGCCGCGCTCGGCCGCCTCGCGCACGCGCCGCTCGAAGGGGGCGAGGACGCCCGGCCCGGTGCCCCAGGTGATGTGGAAGCGGGGCACCGAGTTGCCGTGCCCGCCGGCCAGGTGGCCGCCGCGCTCGGCCCAGCCCACGATCGGGAAGAACCGCAGCCCCTGGGCGTGCAGCCAGGAGCGCTTCTCCCCGGCGGCGAAGTCGACGTAGGCCTCGGCCCACTTGCGCGGCCAGGCGTCCTCGGGTCGGTCGAACCCGGCCGTGCCCATCCAGTCCTGGAGGGCCAGTTCGGACGAGTCCCGCACGCCCATGCGGCGCTGTTCGGGGGAGTCGACGAGGAAGAGTCCGCCGAACGACCAGAACGCCTGTCCGCCCAGCGACGCCTCGGACTCCTGGTCCAGCAGGAGGACCCTCTTCCCGGCGTCGGCCAGTTCGGCGGTGGCGGCCAGGCCCGCCAGGCCCGCTCCGACCACGATCACGTCGGCCTCGTCGGCTGCGTTGCTCATCCGGTTGCTTCCCCTCTGTCGCCGTGCGCCATGACGACGACTGTGCTCCCTCGGGCACGGCACGGCAAGGGGCCTTCGTGCTCCGTGACACATCGTTTGTCAGTCGGTGATGGGAAATGCACCATTCGGGACGATAATTGCGGATCACTCATAAATGGCTGTAGGAATCGCCGGAAAGGCCCCGTGTACGTCTTCTCTCCCCCGACCTTCGACCCCGGCCCGGTGGCGACGGTGATCGCTCTCGCCCTCATCGCCTACATGCTGCTCTTCCCGCTCCTCGTACGGCGCGTCCACGTACAGGCGGTGAAGCGCCCGGCCGGGCCCGCAGCCCCCACACCCCTGTCCCGCCTCAACCGGCTCTCCCTCGTGGCCGGGCTGCTGTCGGTGGGTGCCGCCGCGGCCTTCGCGGCCACCGCCGACGGGCTCATCCCGGCCCACGTCGGCCTGGCAGGATCGGCGTTCCTGCGATGGCCCCTGGAGTCCGTCCTTCCCGGAGCGGCCCTGCCCGGCGTCGGCCTGGGTTTCTCGGTGCTCGTACAGGTGCTCGTGGGGGCCCTGGCGGCTCTGGTCCTGCCCGTCGTGCTGCGCGCCCAGCGCCCGGCCCTGGCGGAACGACTGCGGAGCGGATTGGAGCACATGAACGATCCGCGTACCGCCGCGTTCGTCCCCCGGAGCACGGGGGAGGTGCGGCTGGCCGCGGCGGCCCGCGCGGCAGCGGTCCTGGGTTCGGTGGCGGCCACCTACGCGGTGGTCGTCCCGTTGCTCACGGCCGGTCTCGGTCTCCCGCTCTGGGCCGTGCTGGTGTGCGTGGTGGCGCTGGACGCCGTGCCCGCGCTCGCCCTGGGCAAGGAAGCAGCATCCCAGATCGCTGTCGTCTCGGCCCTGTCCGCCGCCGGATACCTCTTCGTCACCGGAGGCATGCTGGTCCTGCCCCTGCTGCTCTGGTCGTGGATCGCGGCCGTCAACCTCCACCCCTTGTCCCTGCTGCGCCGCGATCCGCGCACGGGGGTGGTCGGCCTGGTCCGGCGGGCCGACCACCCCTGAGTGCCTCAGGTGTCGAAGCGCACCAGCGACCGGCCGCCCTTGCCCTGGCGCATGCGCTCGAAGGCGTCGGGCACGTCCTCCAGGGTGATCTCGTCGGTGATCATCGTCGCCAGGTCGAGCTCGCCCTTGCGCGCCAGGTCCGCCAGGACCGGCACGTCCTGCGCCGGGTCGCTGGAGCCGTACACGCAGCCGCGGATCGTGCGGCTCTGGTGGAACAGCTCCAGGGCGTTGAACCGCACCTCGTCGTCCATCGCGCCGACCCCCACGACGGTGATCTGCCCGCCGCGCCGGGAGGCGTCCCAGGCCGAGCGCACCACGGCGCCCTTGCCGACGACCTCGAAGGCGTGGTCGGCGCCCCGGCCGCCGGTCAGGCCGCGCACGGCCTTCTTCAGCGTGGAGTCGGAGAGCAGGAAGTCGGTGGCGCCCAGGGAGCGGGCCAGCTCCTCCTTGTCGGGGGAGGTGTCCACGGCGATCAGCGGGTTCGCCCCGGCCAGCCGAGCGGACTGCAGCACCGACAGACCCACGCCGCCCAGGCCCAGGACCAGCACGGACTGGCCCTCGCGTACGGCGGCGGCGTTGTTGACGGCGCCCCACCCGGTGAGGACGGCGCAGCCCAGCACCGAGGCCATGGCGGGGTCGATCCCCTCGGGCATCGGGATGAGGGCGCGCTCGGGGACGACGGTGGCCTCGGCGAAGGCGCCGGTGCTCAGGCCGGGGTAGACGGGCGTGCCGTCGGGCAGTTGCGCGTAGGGAACGGCCGTGCGGTCCATGGAGTGCTTGCACAGGTGCGGCTCACCCTGCTCGCAGAACCAGCAGTCACGGCAGGGCGGCGCCCAGTTGAGGACCACCTGCTGGCCGGGGGTCACGGAGGTCACACCTTCGCCGACCGCGTCGACGGTTCCGGCGGCCTCGTGGCCCAGGACCGCGGGCCAGGGCTGGGCCAGGGTGCCGTTGGACAGGGAGAGGTCGGAGTGGCACACCCCGGCCGCGGCGATGCGCACGCGTACCTGACCGGGGCCGGGGTCGGGGAGCACCAGGTCACGGATCTGAGGAGGGGTGCCGGTCTCGGTGAAGACGGCGGCCTTGACGGTCGTACTCATGCAGGATCTCCAATCACGGGCTGTGGTGACACTAGCAATACCGTCCGGTCGGTCGGAACGTGGGGCGTCCCGGTCGCCCCCACCGACCCGCTTTATCGATTCCTCCTCTTGGAACCGGCCTGACCTGGGTATCTCCCTTGCACTCACCTCCGTGCGCAGGTCCGCCCCGCGCGCGGAGCACCCGAGCGGGAGGTCCCATGGCGCCACACGCACCCGGGCGGCGGCACTACCTGATGTGCCGGCCCACCCACTTCGCCGTCGAGTACGCCATCAACCCGTGGATGGACCCCGGCGCGAGTGTCGACCGCGGCCGGGCGATCGCCCAGTGGGAGGCCCTGCGCGCCCTCTACCTGGAGCTGGGCCACCGGGTGAGCCTGATCGAACCCATCGAGGGCCTGCCCGACATGGTCTTCGCGGCCAACGGCGCCCTGACCGTGGACGGCCGGGTCTACGGGGCGCGGTTCGCCAGCGCCGAACGCACCCCCGAGGGGCCCGCCTACCTCGACTGGTTCCGCGCCCGGGGCCCGGCCGAGACCCACGACCCCAAGTACGTCAACGAGGGCGAGGGCGACTTCACCGTCCTCGACGACGTGGTGCTGGCCGCCACGGGCTTCCGCACCGAGGCCGCCGCCCACCAGGAGGCGGAGCGCTTCCTGGGCCGCCCCGTGGTCACACTCCAGTTGACCGACCCGCGCTTCTACCACCTGGACACCGCGCTGTTCGCGCTCTCGGGGGGACGGGTGGCCTACTACCCCGGCGCCTTCTCCGAGGGCAGCCGCAGGGTTCTGCGCTCCCTGTACCCCGACGCCCTCCTGGCCACGGAGGAGGACGCCGCGGTGCTCGGCCTCAACGCGGTGAGCGACGGCCGCAACGTCGTGATCGCCGCGGAGGCCACCGCGCTCATCCGCCGCCTGCGCGGACTCGGCTACACGGTCCACCCGGTGGAGCTGGACGAGCTGCGCAAGGCCGGGGGAGGGGCCAAGTGCTGCACCCTGGAACTACGCGGCCTGTGACCGGATCCGGCCATATTTCATGCGAACTCGTGTTCGATAATCTGGCTCCGTAGTGGCATGGATGTGGGAAATGACACTTTAGGTCAGCGTGAACCCACAGGTGGTCACAGCTCAGGCCCGGTCCGTCCGTCCGCTTCAGGGCCTTCGTCCCGATAGGCGGGTCTCGTAGCGGTCATAAGCTGGGAAAAGTGAACACTAAACACCGTCGGCTCCCGCGCCATGTCCGGGAGCAGCAGATGATCGACGCCGCCGTCGCGGCCTTCTCCAGAGGGGACTACCACTCCGTGCGGGTGGAGGAGATCGCCGAGGCCGCAGGGAGCTCCAAACCCACCGTGTACCACTACCTGGGTTCGAAGGAGGGCGTCTTCGTCGCGTGTGTGCGCCGCGAGACCGACCGGCTCGTCGATGCGATCCGCGGCGCGGTCCGCGACCCCGCGGCCCCCGCCGGGGAGGACCCCCTCCTCCGGGGCATGCGGGCCTTCTTCGTCTTCGTCACCGCCAACCGCGACAGTTGGACGGTGCTCTACCGCCGCGCCTCGTCCCAGACCGGCCCGCTCGCCCGCGAGGCCGACCGCTCCCGCGAGCGGGTGCTCGCCGAGGTCGCCGACCTGGTCGCCGAGTACACCCGCGCCGACGGCGGAGCCGGTTGCCGCCTGGAGGACAAGGACGCCCGGCTGCTGGCGCGCATCGCGGTCAGCACCGCCGACGCCTACGCCGACTGGCTCCTGGAGCATCCGGAGGAGAGCCCCGAGTCCATCGCCGGCATCGTCACCGAACTCACCCGCTCCCACCTGCGCTCCCGGAAGACGGTGGCCGCCGGCTGACCGCCCCCACCCGCTCACAGGGAGCGCCGCGGCGCACCGCCGGTGCCCGCCGTGGAACGGAACGAGGCCCGGCGTTTTCCGGCGGCTTCGTGGCAGTGAAGCGAACACAACGGCGGCATCGACCCCAATCGACGTCTGAACCGTGTGCCTTTCCCCGTTCCGCCTCCGGAACCGGGGCGGCACGCTGGACACTGGTGCACTCCGCAACGCAGATGAACACTGGGGTTCACATGTCGTTTTCCTCCCTGGACACGGCCCTTCCCGCCGGGGCCGACGCCCGAGAGCACGCCAGACTGCTGCTCCGTATCCACGAGGCGTCGCTCAGCGGCCGATCGGTGCCCGCCCCGCCGCGTCCGGTCATCGAGGACTCCTGGCAGCGGACACGGCGCAGCGGAATCGACCCCGACCGCCTCCCCGCCCCCCGCATGGTCGCCCCCGACGAGCTGTACCGGCTCAGGGCGTCCTCCCCTCTGGCCGGGGTGCTCCCGCTCATCCGCCACTCGCTGCTGCCGGTGGCCGAACAGGCCGAGCACATCATGGTCGTCACCGACGCGGCGGGCCAGGTGCTGTGGCGGGAGGGCGCGCGGCGCCCGCGCCAGATCTGCGACCGCGTCGGGCTCGTGGAGGGCGCCTTCTGGAACGAGCGCAGCACCGGCACCAACGCCATCGGCACGGCCCTAGCCGTGGGGCGGCCGGTCCAGGTGTACTCGGCCGAGCACTACCTGCGGAGCCTGCACCTCCTCACCTGCGCCTGCGCACCCATCCGCGACCCCCGTGACGGCCGCCTGCTCGGCGCCATCGACGCCACCGGACCGGTCACCACCATCCACCCCTCCACCCTGGCCCTGGTCTCGGCTGTCGCTCGCCTCGCCGAGGCGCACCTGCAGAGCGTGCACCACGTCCACCTGGAGCGGCTGCGCTCGGTGGCGGCCCCCCTGCTGGCGAAGCTGGGAGAGCCCTCCCTGGTCGTGGACTCCGCCGGGTGGACGGCCGCCGCGGTGCGGACCGGGTCCGTGCGCCGCATCGCGCTGCCGGAGAGGGCCGAACCCGGCACCGTCTGGATCCCGGAACTGGGCCGGTGCGTGCTGGAGCCCCTGCCCGGCGGCTGGCTCGTGCGGCTGCGCTCCTCGGGCGAGGACGGAGGCGCCACTAGCCTCACCCTGGACCTGTCCCGCGCCGCCGAGCCCGTGGTCAGGGTCTCGGGGCCCGCGGGGGAGTGGTCGCACCGGCCCACCCCCCGTCACGCCGAACTCCTCCTGCTCCTGGCCGCCGCCAGGGAGGGGCGCACGGCGGCGGAGCTGTCCCAGGACGTCTTCGGAACGGAGGGCAGCGTGGTGACGGTGCGCGCCGAACTCTCCCGCCTGCGCAAACACCTGGGCGGGGTCCTGTGCAACCGCCCCTACCGGTTCAGCGAGGAGGTCCGGGTGGGTGTCGAGTGGCCGAGGGAGGCCGCCGACCTCCTGCCCGCCTCCCTCGCCCCCGGAGTGCGGGCGCTGCGCGCGCGGATCCCCGAGCACACCGGGGCTCTCCCTCTCGGTGACCTGTGCGCAACCTAGTGCAACCGTTGCCGCCGCCGGTCCCATGGTGTGGACTGCTCGTGCACGGCCCGGCAGGCCGGAGCGGGGGGCGGCACCGGATCGGGAGAGGGCCCGGTGCCGACGCTTCGGCGATGGCCGCGCTCATGAACTCTCGGCGTCAAGAGGGGAACCGAGGGAGGGGAGAGCGCGCCGCCGGGCCCCGGGCGGTCCAGAGCGGGGGAGATCTCTGCGGCCGTCGGCCCGCGGTGCGCTCCGGGGTCCGTCCCCGGGGCGCACCGCCGTGCGCTCCGGGCACTGCGTGGGAAAGAATCCGTGATGCTTCCGCCATCGCGGGTGAGTCGAGGGCGCCCCCGCGGGTATCCCCTCCGGACCGGGCCGCGCACGGGGGGTGACGGACGCGGCGGCCCGTACGGGCGTGGTGAACAGCACGAAGACACAGAACGGCTGTACGGCTTCCACCGCACTCGGCTACACTCACTCCATTTACCGAACCGTGTTCGCCCACGGTCCGGCCGACCCCGCAGAGGGACGTCCCGGCACCGCACCGCCGCTCCCCTGTGAACCAGGAGGTCGTGTACGGCGTCGAACCCAGGACCGCGACGGGTCTGCTTCCTTCGCACCGTGCACCGCCCGACAGACCGTCCTTCACCCGGAGGTGGATCGTGTCCGCTGACCACCGAGAGCAGCAGCCCGGCCGACAGGGCTCGCGCATCGACCCCTACGTCGGCCGCTACGCACACCGAGCACAGGGCATGGTCGCCTCCGAGGTCCGGGCACTGTTCGCCGTGGCCTCCCGCCCCGAGGTCGTCTCCCTGGCGGGGGGCATGCCCAACGTCGGCGCGCTCCCGCTCGACCAGATCGGCGAACTCATCCGCGACGTCGTCGCCGAGGAGGGCCCCACCGCCCTCCAGTACGGCTCCGCGCAGGGCGATCCCGTCCTGCGCGAACTCTTGTGCGACTACATGACGCAGGAGGGGGTCGACGCCAGCCCCGACGACGTCATCGTCACCGTCGGCTCCCAGCAGGCGCTCGACCTCATCACCCGGGTCTTCGTCGACCCGGGTGACGTCGTCCTGTGCGAGGGCCCCACCTACGTCACCGCCATCAACACCTTCGCCGCCTTCCAGGCCGACATCCGGCACGTGAGCATGGACGACCAGGGCGTGGTGCCCGAGGAGCTCGACGAGGCGCTCACCCGCGCCGAGCGCGAGGGCCGCCGCGTCAAGTTCTTCTACACCGTCCCCAACTTCCACAACCCCGGCGGCATCACCATGAGCGGGCAGCGGCGCGCCCGCGTCATCGAGGTCTGCGAGCGCCACGACGTGCTCATCGTCGAGGACAACCCCTACGGGCTGCTGCGCTACGAGGGCGAGGCCGAGGCCACCCTGTACTCGCAGGGCTCCGGCAACGTCATCTACCTCGGCTCGCTGTCCAAGACCCTGTCCCCGGGCCTGCGCATCGGCTGGGCCCTGGCCCCGGCGCCCGTACGCGCCAAACTCGTCCTGGCCGCCGAGTCGGCGATGCTCAGCCACTCCATGTTCAACCAGCTCGTCGTCCGCCGGTACCTGAAGACCTTCCCCTGGCGCGAGCAGATCAAGGTCTTCAACGCCATGTACGGCGAACGCCGCGACGCCATGCTCGGCGCCCTGGAGGCGATGATGCCCCAGGGGTGCACGTGGACCCGCCCCCAGGGCGGCTTCTTCGTGTGGGCCACCATGCCCGAGGGCATCGACGTCAAGGCCATGCAGCCCCGCGCGCTCGCCGAGCGGGTCGCCTACGTCCCCGGCACCGGCTTCTACGCCGACGACCGCGGCCGCTCCGACATGCGGCTGAGCTTCTGCTTCCCCACCCCCGAGGAGATCCGCGAGGGCGTGCGGCGCCTGTCCGGAGTCGTCGAGAACGAACTCGACCTGCGTGATACGTTCGGCTCCACCCTGGTCCCGCCCACCGCGGGCAGCCAGGCCCCCGCCCCCGACCTGTCCTGACACCCCGCCCGTCAGGGAAGCCGACACCATGAACGCAGCACAGAAGGAGGTCCGCGCCGTGGCAGACCTTGACCGGGTTCTCGTCCTGGCCGGGGGGCTGTCCCCCGAACACGAGGTCAGCGTCCAGTCCGGGCGCAGCGTCGCCGAGGCCCTGCGCCGTATGGACGTGGAGGTCCAGGTCGCCGACGTCGACTCCGCCCTGCTGGAGCGGCTGGCCGAGGACCCGCCCCAGGTGGTCTTCCCCGCCCTGCACGGAGCGGCCGGCGAGGACGGCGCGATCCGCGAGGTCCTGGAACTGGTGGGGGTGCCCTACGTGGGCGCCCGCCCCGACGCCTGCCGCCTCACCTACGCCAAGCCCACCGCCAAGGCGCTGCTGGCCGCCGAGGGCGTGGCCGTCCCGCGCGGCACCACCCTGCCCAAGTCGGCCTTCCACGACCTGGGCGCCCCGGCGCTGCTGGAGCGGACCGTCGACCGCCTGGGCCTGCCCCTGTTCGTCAAGCCCGACCGGGGCGGCTCGGCGTTCGGCGCCGCCCCCGTCACCTCGATGCCCGAGCTGTCGTCGGCCCTGATGTCGTGCCTGGGCTACAGCGACTCCGCGCTCATCGAGGAGCGGGTCCGCGGCACCGAACTGGCCGTGGGCGTCCTGGACACCGGCGCCGGCCCCGTCGCGCTGCCGCCGGTGGAGATCGTGCCCGACGGCGGCGTCTACGACTACGCGGCGCGCTACACCGCCGGGCGCACCGAGTTCTTCTGCCCGGCCCGCCTGGACGAGGCGGTCCTGGCCCAGGCCACCGAGGCCGCCCTGACCGCCCACCGGGTGCTGGGGCTGCGCGACCTCTCGCGCACCGACCTCATCGTCGCCGAGGACGGCCGGGTCGTCTTCCTGGAGGCCAACGTCACCCCGGGCCTGACCGAGACCTCCACCTTCCCCATGGCCGCGGCCGCCGCCGGGCTGGACTTCGCGCTCGTCTGCCGCGAACTCGCCCACCAGGCCTTCACCCGCGGCTGCTGAGACGCGCTGACCCGCCGGCGCCCGTCGGGGCGGCACCGGCGGGGCCGTCGTCCCGACCAAGCCCGGTCGGGACGGGTACGCCGGTACCCGCGCGCACACGCGGGTACCGCCTTCCGGGTCCTCGGCGATCCGTGGCGACGTGCGAGTGGGGGCTCGTGCCCGGCCGGCCCCCGAACCTCCTCTCTGGGCAACCCCGCCTGTACACGGACCCGGGGGGAGGCGTAGGGTCACCATCAAACCGACCGTTCGGTATGCGAGTGAGGACCCCCATGGAAACGGCGCTGCGCATCTGTCCCCTCTGCGAGGCCACGTGCGGCCTGACCCTGACCATCGACGACGGCAGGCTCACGGCGGCCCGCGGCGACCGCGACGACGTGTTCAGCGCCGGGTTCGTCTGCCCCAAGGGCGCCACCCTGCCCGCCCTGGACAACGACCCCGACCGGCTGCGCCGCCCCATGGTCCGCGAGGGGAGCCGGTGGCGCGAGGTCGACTGGCCCGAGGCCTTCGCCGCCGTCGACGCCGGACTCAACGGCGTCATCGACCGCCACGGCCGCGAGGCGGTCGCCGCCTACAACGGCAACCCCAACGTGCACACCCTGGCCGGACAGCTCTACCAGGGGCTGCTCGCCCGCGCCCTGGGCAGCAAGCACGTCTACACCGCCAGCACTGTCGACCAGATGCCCAAACACGTCTCCTGCGGGCTGATGTTCGGCGACCCCTTCACCATCCCCGTCCCGGACCTGGACCGCACCGACCACCTCCTCATGCTCGGCGCCAACCCGCTGGAGTCCAACGGCAGCCTGTGCACCGCCCCCGACTTCCCCGGCCGCCTCAAGGCCCTGCGCGCCCGCGGCGGCCGCCTCGTCGTGGTCGACCCCCGCCGCACCCGCACCGCCGACCGGGCCGACGAGCACGTCGCCGTACGCCCCGGCACCGACGCCTACCTGCTCTTCGCCATGGTCGACACCCTCTTCTCCGAGGGCCTCGCCGACCCCGGAGCGCTCGCCGAGCACACCGACGGCCTGGAGGAGGTGTGCACCCTGGCCAAGGACTTCCCGGCCGAGACCGTGGCGGACGTGTGCGGTATCGGCGCCGACCGCATCCGCGCCCTCGCCCGCGACCTGGCCCAGGCCCCCACCGCCGCCGTGTACGGGCGCATGGGCACCACGACCGCCGAGTTCGGCACCCTCACCAGCTGGCTGGTGGACGTGCTCAACCTCATTACCGGCAACCTGGACCGGCCGGGCGGCGCGATGTTCGCCCAGGGCGCCCACCGTCCGGCGGGCCGCGGCCGCAGCCGCCCCTTCGTCCTGGGCCGCCACCGCAGCCGCGTCCGCGGACTGGCCGAGGCCAAGGGCGAACTCCCCTCGGTGACGCTGGTGGACGAGATCGCCACCCCCGGCCCCGGCCAGGTGCGCGCCCTGCTCACCGTCGCGGGCAACCCGGTGCTGTCCGTCCCCGGCGGCGACCGCCTCGCCCGCGAGCTGTCCGGCCTGGAGTTCATGGTCAGCGTCGACCCCTACCTCAACGAGACCACGCGCCACGCGCACGTGATCCTGCCGCCCGCCCCGCCGAGCCGCACCCCCCACTTCGACATCTCCTTCGGCAACCTGTCCGTGCGCAACACCGTCCGCTACTCGCGGCCCGTGCTGCCCCTGGGCGAGGGCGAGGCCGAAGAGGCCCTCATCCTGCGCAAGCTCGTCCAGATCGCCTCCGGCCGGGGGCACGAGGCCGACCCCGAGGCCGTGGACGAGGCGGAGATCTCCCGCGTCCTCACCCGCGCCGTGGCCGACCCCGGCTCGCCCGTGCACGGGCGCGACCCCGAGGAGCTGGCCGCCGCTCTGTACCCGGGCACCGGCCCGGAGCGCCGAGTGGACCTGATGCTGCGCCTGGGCGCCTACGGCGAGGGGTTCGGCGCCGATCCCGACGGCCTCACCCTCCAGTCGCTGCTGGATGCGCCCCACGGCATCGACCTCGGGCCGCTCCGCCCCCGCCTGCCCGAACTGCTGTCCACCGCCACCGGCCGCGTCCAGGTCTGCCCCCAGCCCCTCGCCGACGACACCGCGCGGCTGCGCGAGGCCCTGCCCGAGCGCCGCGACTCCCTGGTGTTGGTGGGGCGGCGCCACCTGCGCTCCAACAACAGCTGGGGCCACAACGTCCCCCGTCTCACCGGCGGCACCAACACGTGCACGCTGCACGTCCACCCCGGCGACGCCGACCGCCTGGGCCTGGCCGACGGCGGCAACGCCACGCTGCGCACCGACTACGGCGAGGTGACGGCCCCGGTGGAGTGCACCGACACCGTCATGGCCGGGGTGGTGAGCCTGCCCCACGGCTGGGGCCACACCGATCCCGAGACCCGGCTGTCCGCCGCGGCGAGCAACCCGGGGGTCAACGTCAACGCCGTGATCGACCCCTCCCAAGTCGATCCGCTCTCCGGCAACGCCGTCCTCAACGGCGTCCCCGTCGAGGTCCTGCCCTCGCACTGAGACGGGCCCGGGGCGGGCGGGGGCGCCACCCCGCCCGCCCCGGGCTCACCCCTCCTCGGACCCCAGCGCCCGTAGCAGCCCCGCCCGGACGGTCGAGGACAGCAGCCCCACCTTGTACCGGGTCCCCGGCAGCGGCGAGCACAGGTCCGCCAGTCCCTCCAGGGCCGCCGCCACGGCGGGGGACAGCGCGCCGCCCGGCACCGATCCCGCCAGCGCGGACTCCACCTCCGGCAGCCGCAGCGGCGTCCGGGCCACACCGCCCACCGCCACCGCCGCCGAGGCCACCAGCCCCCCGTCCTCGCAGACCAGGCGCACCGCCACCTCCACCAGCGGCCACTCGGCCCGCGAGCGCCCCGTGGCTCGCAGGTAGGCGCCCCGCTCACCGGGCGCCGGAGCGGGCAGCGTTACCGACACCGCCACCTCCGCCGGCCCCAGCACGTGGTCGCGGGTGGGGTCGGTGCCCTCGTACAGCTCCGCCACAGGCACGGAACGGGTGGACCCCGCCCCGGCCACCTCGATCGAGGCGTCGTAGGCCAGCAGCGCGGCGGCCAGCGACGACGGGTGCGGCGCCACGCACGGCCCCTGGTCCACCACCACCCCGTACAGGTGGTCCCCGGTCCGGGCCGGGCACGAGGAGCCGCCGCTCTGGTGGCAGTCGAAGGCCGGGTTGCGCAGGTACCAGCACCGGTTGCGCTGCAACAGGTTGCCGCCCAGCGTGGCGGTGCCCCGCACCTGCGGTGTGGCCAGGGCGCCCGCCGTGCGCGCCAGCGCCGGATAGGACTCGGCCAGCCGCGCGTCACCGGCCAGTTCGGCGACGGTGGTGAGCGCACCCACCCGCACCGAACCGTCGCCCCGCCAGTCGGTCCCGCCCATCGGCGCGACCCCCGTCAGGTCCACCACCGGCCCCCGGGGCAGTACCCCCTCGGCCAGGCAGGCCGTCAGGTCGGTGCCCCCGGCGCGTGCCAGCGCACCCCCCTCCGCCAGCGCGGCCAGGGCACCCTCCAGGTCACTCGGTCGCGTCACGGTCATCGCAGGCCCTCCAGCAGTCGGTCCGGACGGATCGGCAGAGCGGTGGGGCGCCACCCCGTGGCGTCGTGGACGGCGTTGGCCAGCGCCGCGGCCACGCCGACGGTGGAGACCTCGCCCAGCCCCACACCGCCCCCGGGCACGTGCTCGAACCCCTCCTCGTGGAAGTACACCTCGGTCTCGGGCACGTCCCCCAGGCCCGGGATCCGGTAGTCCTCCATGTTCGCGGTCAGCACCGTGCCCGTGGCGGGGTCCTCGCGCCGCCCCTCGGACAGCGCGTAGCCCACGCCCTGGACCACCGCGCCCTCGCACTGGTTGCGGGCGAGCTGCTCGGCGTAGATCCGCCCGGCGGCGATCCCCGCCCAGCAGCGCGTCGGGTGGACCCGCCCCAGCAGGGTGTCGACCTCCACCTCCACGACGTGCACGCCGCCGATGAGCCCCCGGCCCATCGCCATGTCCCCGCCGCCCGCGAGCAGCGAGGACATCCGCTCCCAGCGGTCCAGGGACCGGCCGCCCACCACCCGCACGCCCTCGGCGGCGGCCAGCGCCTCCTTCAGCGCGATCTCCGGGACCGGGCCCTGGGCCGGGACCCGGTCCGAGCGCTCGCGCAGCGCCGAGCGCAGCGCGTCGGCCGCCTCGGCCGCCGCCGGCCCCATCGAGTTGGTGCTGCGGCTGCCGGTGGCCCCGGCCCCGTGCACCGACGTACTGTCCCCGATCTCCACCCGCAGCACGCCCGCGGGCGCGCCCAGCCGCTCGGCGACCACGTCGCGCAGGACCGTGCGGATGCCCGTCCCGATGTCCTGGGTGGCCGAGCGGACCACGATCACGCCGCCTGAGACCACCAGCTCCACCCGGGAGCGCGGGCTGACGATGAACAGCCAGTTGCTCGCCGCCAGCCCCACGCCCCGGCGGAAGCGGCCGGTGCGCTCCCCGCGCGGGCGCCCGGTCCACAGCGGCAGGACGGCCACCCTCTCGTACAGGGCCGCGCGCCTGGTGTTGCCGTCCCAGCGCCGCCGCAGGCTCAGCGGGTCCTCGCCCAGGCGCTCGGCCATCTCGTCCACGGCCTGCTCCAGGGCGAAGGCCATCGGCGGTCCGCCCGGGCCGCGGAACGGCGAGCCCGGCGGGTGGTGGGTGACCACGTCGTAGTCGCGGGTCCGGCGCGGGGTGCGCCCGTACATCAGCGCCGCGAGCACGGCGGTCATCGACCCGTAGGACACGCCCCCGTAGCCGTGGGAGTCCACGCTCATCGCCGCCAGGTCGCCGCGCCCGTCGGCGAGCAGCGCCACCCGGGTGCGGGTGCCCGGCCGGTAGCCGGCGTCGGTCAGCTCCTCGGCGCGGGTGAGTACCACCCGCACCGGTGCCCCCGCCAGCCGGGACAGCTCCACCGCGGCCACGGTCTCGGTCGACACGGTCCCCTTGGCGCCGAACCCGCCGCCCACGTACTCGGTGACCACGCGCACCCGCTCGCGGGGCAGCCCCCAGCGTTCGGCGACCGCGTCGGCCGTCTCACTGACCGCCTGGGTGGACACGTGCAGGGTCAGGCGGCCGTCGTCCCAGTCGGCCACGCAGGCGTGCGGCTCCAGCGCGGTGTGCAGCTGCGCGGAGGTGGTGTACTCCCGGGTGACCAGGCGGGGGTCGCCCGTGCGCTGGGCCGCGTGCAGCCGCTTCATGGCGGTGCCGCCGCGCCAGCCGAGCGTGAACGGGCCCCGCAGGTTGCCGTTCCACGACGAGGGCAGCGCCACCCCCTCGGCGTAGGTGGGCGCCGCCCTGCGCTCGGCCCTGGTCGGGTAGACCACGGGGGCGTCCGGCTCCAGCGCGGTGGCCGGGTCCAGGGCGGCGGGCAGCATCTCGTAGTCCACGCGTACCGCCTCGGCGGCGGCCCGCGCTTCGGCCTTGGTCGGCGCGGCCACGGCGGCGATCGGCTGGCCCGCGTAGCGCACGGTGCGGTCGGCCCCCAGCAGGTCGACGAGTACCGGAGCGGTGCCCGGACCCGCCTGCGTGCGCGCCCCGCCCGCGTCGACCGAGCGCACCCGGGCGTGGGCGGCGGTGGAGCGCACGATCACCCCAGTCCAGCAGCCCTGCGGCGCGCGGTCGACGGTGAAGCGGGCGCGGCCGGTGACCTTGTCCAGGGCGTCGGCGCGCGGCGGGTCCTGCCCGGGCTCGTCGTCGAACTCTCCGGCGCACGCGGCGGCCACGGCGGCGAAGATCCCCTCGTAGGCGCCGCACCGGCACAGGTGCCCGGCCAGCGCGTCGGCGATCGCGTCGCGGTCGGGCCGGACGTCGCCGTGCTCGGCGCGCCAGGCGTCGGTGAAGGCGGCGGCCTCCACCACGAACCCGGGGGTGCAGTAGCCGCACTGGAGACCGTCGTGGGCGGCGAAGGCGCGCTGGACGGGGTGGGCGCCGCCCAGGCCCTCCACGGTGGTGACCGAGCGTCCGGCGAGGCGGTCGACGGGCAGCAGGCAGGAGACGGTGGGGGAGCCGTCGACCAGGACCGTGCAGGCGCCGCACACCCCGGTGCCGCAGGCGGTCTTGGTGCCGGTCAGGCCGAGGCGCTCGCGTATGTAGGCGGCCGCGGTCTCCTCCCCCTCGGCGGGTGCCGCCGTGGGGGAGCCGTTGACTTCCAGGTCCATGGGACCTCTCCTGACGGAAGATTGAAGTTGACACTGACAACTTAGGTGGGGGCGGGGGAGGTGTCAACGCGCCCCGTGGGGCTTCCATGAGAATCTATGACGTAAAGGTGCTGCGTTTCCCGGTGCCCGAACGCGTGCCGCAGGCGGGGCAGGGCCGCACGGTGAACCGGCCGCTCACCGCATCGAAGCCGATGACCATCCGGTACCGCTCCGAATCCGGGTCGCCGACGCAGCGCTCGTCCCCGCACTTGGGCATCCGGGGCTCTGGCACGGGTTTCCCCGGCGGGGCGACAGGCCGGGGCTCGTCCATGACCTCGCCGGGCACCGTGCGGCACCGGCGCCCGCACACCACACACGATTCGCCCGGCGTGTTGTACAGGCTCGGATGGTCCGGACAGGTGCGCGGGGCCCTGCCCCGGGCATCCACGTCGAACCCGAGGGCGAACGCGTCCGGGATGCCCTTGGCCGGCCCCGCCGCCGCGTCGAGGGAGAGCCCGCCGAAGGGGTGGGACGTGCGTGTTCGCGGCGGGGGAGCCCCGGCGCCCAGGGCACGGCGGTTCCACGCCCGCACCGAATCGGCCGACGCCAGGCGTGCGCGCAGCGCCGGGAAGGGCCGGCCGACGGACTCCCAGCCCCGCACCGCCCCGGCCAGGTCCCCGGCGGGCACCCCGGCCGCGCGCAGGGCGTCCAGCCGGGCGGCGAGGAAGGCCCGGTCCGCGTCGGGCCGGTCGCCCAGCGCGCCGTCGGGGACCGGCGCCACCAGGCCCCGTGCCCACGCCGAGCCCTCCGGGGCGCGCGGCGCCGGGAGCGGGGGAGGGGCCGTCCCGCCGCTCGGCGCGGGGGCGTGCTCGGCGGCGGGGCGCCTCCGGACGGAGGTCGGAGCGGGGGTCTTCGGGCAGGGGTCTGTGGGGGAGGGGTATGCAGCTCGATTTGACGTGGCGTCGGCAGCAGATTGACGTGGCGTGGCCCCAGATTGACGTGGCGTCCCTACCGGCCGGTAGGGACGGTTGGCCTCGGTGATCGGCTCCTCGCCCAGGTCGCGGCGGACGGCGTTGATCTCCTCCAGCACGGGTTCGGGGAACTCCCGGGCGGGGATGAGCAGCTCCAGTACCTCGGGCAGGCGGTCGCTCCAGCGGCGCCCGGCGGCGAGGTCGGCGGCGAAGAAGGCGCGCACCTGCTCCCGCGACAGGCGGCGCACCAGGCCGGTCGCGACCAGTTCGGCGATGGCGCGGGTGACGGTGGAGGTGCTGAGGACGCCGCAGGTGCGCGCCGCGATCGTGTCGATGCGCAGGAAGCACCAGCGGCCGTCGGGGTCGGTGGCGTCGGCGATGATCGAGGCCAGCGTGTAGGCGCGCGAACTGGTGAAGAAACCCGACTTCAGGGCGTCGGTGATCCACAGGTCGGTGATGAACCCGATCCCCTTCATCACGCCCTGGGGGCGTTTGCGGAGAGCGGGGGAGGGGGCGTGCACGGCCACCGGCGCGGGCCGGTGTGCGTTCTGGGCACGCCGAACGGTAGTATTCGGCATAGCCGTTCTTCCTGGTTTGGCAGGTCTTTCGGTCAGAGCCCGATCGGTGTGGTAGCACCGGTCGGGCTTGTTTTTCGTGCGGCCAGTTTATCGGAATGCGCGCGTACAAAGGATCGAGACAAAACCTCTCAAAAGCCTTTACGCCATTCTTCGCAATACTCCGAATATCCCCGAAAGGGGTATAGGTTCACGGCGATGCGTCTCCTGCTGTCCCGGCCGCGACCACCCTGTCCTGCCTCGGCGTACTGCCACAAGACCGTGTTGCTCGACGTCGTCGAAGGGCGGGACGGTGTGTCGGTCTTACGTGCCACTTGGCCGGAGGAAGACTCGGCGGTGAGTGACTACGGCTGGAACGACCGCTGTCTCTTGGGCCTGTCTCCGGACGGCCGCGACTTCATGACCGTCGACCACGGGTGGGACCGCGGGCGGAGAGGAGCGGTACCACCGCCTCCGGGTGGACACGCGCACGGGCGACGTGCCGGGGCCCCGGACACCTCGACCGCGCGGGGGCGTCGCCGTCAACTGTCCTGGCTGCCGAGGGGGATGGTGCTTGTTCCGTCGACCGGGCTGTCGGCCGCCCGCACGCCGTCGTCGGCCTTGGCCTTCACGGTCGGATCTCCGGCTTCGGTGGTGCGCCACGCGCCGGGGACGCCCGGAAGGGTGCGTGGGCCGGGGTGGTGATCTTGGCGTTGGCGGCGACCTTGGCCCTGCCATTCGCTCCGCAGGTCCTACGTTGTCGATGGGTCAGGCGATTCGGTCCTTGCGCCGCCCCGGCAGGCAAACCGGGGCGGCCGGGTTCAGGTGCGGCGGGCGGCCCAGACGGTGCGCTCGGTGCGTACGGCGAGCTCCTCGTGGCGCAGCAGGCTGCGGGGGCTGTCGCTGTCGAGGAGCTCGTCGAGTGCGGTGAGGTCCTCGGGGCTGAGGGCGGGGGCGGCTGCGCCGCGGATGCGCTGGAGGCTGCTCAGCGCGTACCGGCCGATGGCCTCGCTGCGCTCGCCCTCGACGGCGACGGCGAGTGTGCGCTCGCCCTCGACGGCGAAGCCGGCGGCGGTCAGCATCGGGCCCCAGTCGGCGCCGCGGTGCGGAACGCGCTCGGCGTGGAGACTGTCGATCGCGGCATGGGCGCGTTCTTCGAGGCCGGGCCGGTTCTCGGGGGCGTCGGCGGGCAGGAAGCGGGGGAAGCCCGCGAGCTCGACAACGGCGAACAGGCCCCCGGGGGCGAGCAGTTCGTGGACGCTCCGCAGAGCGCGGTCCGGGTCGGCCATGTGGTGCATCGCCGCGGAGGCCCACACCAGGTCCGGTGTGCCGAGGTCGGGCCACCGTGCGCCGTCGAGGTCGGCCTGCACGGTCCGTACGTGTTCCTCGACACCGCGGGCGCGTGCCTTCTCTCGCAGGATCTGGAGATGGCCGGCCGAAGAGTCGACGGCGGTGACGTACGCGTCGGGGAAGCGGTCGAGGAGTGCGAAGGCACCGACGCCGGTGCCGCAGCCCAGGTCCACGATCTGGCGCGGCTCGCCGGTCAGCGGAAGCCAGCCGGTGATGGCCGCTGTGTGCTCGGCGAGCACCTCGGCATCCAGTTCGAGGATCTCCGCCTGCCCGCCGTCGCTGTGCTCGCGGTGGCGATCATGGCCGTGGTGTCCGCCTTGGCGCGGACGGGAGGTGTGCTGGTGAGTTCGGGTCATGGCGCCACCGTAAATGCGATATGCGTATACCGCACGACTTTTTGCTTAATGCGCAAGAAAGTCGGTGGGGATACTGCCCGGCGCGCAACATCACCCATGGCGCAGAGGCTTTCCAAGCGGTGTCGGTCCGCTATTCCCAGGGGTCCTGGATGCCTCCACGGTCGGCTTCCGTGCCGTTGGCAGGGTCCTTCTGGTGGCCGCGGCGAGCGTCGCGGTCGAAGATCCCCATGATCTCGCACGGCCCGCCCTCGGCGCCGATGGCGTGCGGCATCATGGTGGGGAACTCGGCCGCCTGATTGGTCTCGATGCGAAAGCGCCGGTGGCCGAGCATGAGGATGGCGGTGCCGGACAGCACGACGAGCCATTCACGGCCGGGGTGGGCGCGCATGCGGGCCGGGTTGTCGGGCGGCGGATCGGTCATCCGCTGGCGCATCACGCTCATCCCCGGGTCGCCCTTGATCGGCCAGCGCATCAGGCCGTGCGTTCCGTCGATCATCGGACTGATGACGACCTCGTCGGCGGCGTTCTCCACGAGCTGGTCCAACGTGGTGTCCAGGGCTCGGGCGAGGGTGACGAGCTGGTCCAGCGCAAGGCGGCGCTGGCCGTTCTCGATGCGGCTCAGCGAGGACTGGCTGAGGTTGGCCCGGGTGGCCAGTTCCTCCAGTGACCAGCCCTGTGCGACCCGCAGAGCCCGGATCCGTTTGCGTACGAGGCCGTCCAGATGTCCATCTTCTTGCTTCATGAGCAACATGGTATGCCCTTAATGCAAATCGGGTCTACCGTCGAATGCGGATGGCCCAACGGGGCCCGCTACGACGAAAGGGCGCGACATGTCTGCGCAGACTCCCCAAGGCGAGAGCGACACACTGCCTGCCAGGACCGTGGGCCTGTGGGCGTCGGGCAACGCCACCGATCTCACCGCCCAGGTCGGTGCCTCCGCTGCGGCCGGTGCCCACATCAACGCCCGACTGGCCACCGCGGACACCGACGCCGTGCTCGCCGCCGCGCAGGAGTGCAGCGGCTGACACCCGAGCGCCACGGCTGAAGACCCGCGCGGGGCCGGGCCCCGGCGATCCGCGCAGCGAGCAGGTCCACTCCGCAAAGCCCCTCTGACCGACATGGCGACCGGCCCTGTCCCGGCGCCGACCCCGTATGCCCATTTCGGGAAGGAAACCATGAGTACGAACCAGTCTCCTCGGGCGGCGAGCGCGCCGCCCAGCGGCGCAGGTGCACCGGACGCGCGTCAGTTGCGCGCGATCCTGATCACCGTCTCGATGGCCCTGATGGCTGTCATCGCCTCGGTATCCGGGCTGAACGTCGCCCAGACCCACATGGCCGTCGAATTCGGCGCCTCGCAGACCACCGTCCTGTGGATCATCAACATCTACACTCTCGCCCTGGCCGCGCTGCTGCTGCCGCTCGGCGCGATCGGTGACCGCCTGGGCCGCAAGCCCATGCTGATCACCGGACTGATCGTCTTCGGAGCCGCCGGCGCCGTCGCCGGACTCGCCCCGTCCGCCGGAGTCATGATCGCCGCCCGTGTGGCCGCCGGGATCGGCGCCGCGATGATCATGCCGATCACGCTGGCCGTCATCACCTCCACCTTCCCCGCGGAACAGCGCGGCAAGGCGGTCGGTGTATGGACCGGAATCGCCGGAGGCGGCGGCATCCTGGGCATGTTCCTCTCCGCGCTCCTCGTGGACGTCGCCGACTGGCGGTGGCTGTTCGTCCTGCCCGTGGTCCTGGGCGCCATCGCGCTGGCCATGACACTGAAGTCGGTGCCCAACTCCCGTGAACGCTCCGCCCATACGTTCGACGCCATCGGCGCCCTGGCGTCCGCCATCGCCGTGACCGGCCTGATCTTCGTGCTGCAGGAAGGCCCCGAGCGCGGCTGGGCCGATCCGGTCACCCTGATCAGCCTGGCCGTCGGCGTCATCGCCGCACTCGCGTTCGTGGCCTGGGAACTGCACCGCGGCGACGCCTCCCTACTGGATGTACGCCTCTTTCGTGAGCGGGGCCTGGCCGGCGGCTCCATCACGCTGCTCGTCGTCTTCGGCGTCCAGGCCGGCGTCGCCGTCGTCCTCTTCCCCTTCTTCCAAGCCGTACTGGGCTGGTCGGGCCTGCTGTCCACCGTGGCGATGATGCCCATGGCCGTCATGATGATGATGGCGTCCGCCCTGGCCCCGAAGATGGCCGCCAAGATCGGGGCCCGCTCCACCATGGCCGTGGGCGTCGCCCTGTCCGCCCTCGGCCTCGCGCTGATGGCGCTGCTCGCCTCCGTCGAAGGCGGCTACCTGTCCATCCTGGCCGGCATGTTCGCCATGGGCATCGGCATGGGCCTGTCCATGACGCCCTCGACCGAGGCCATCACCAGCTCCCTGCCCCGCGCCAAGCAGGGCGCGGCCTCGGCCCTCAACGACGTCACCCGCGAGTTGGGCACTGCCCTGGGCGTCGCCATGCTCGGCGCGCTCCTGGCAGGCGGCTACCGCAGCGCCATGGACGACAAGCTCGACGGCGTTCCGCGCCAGGCCGCGGACACCGCCCGCGAGGGCATCGCCAACGCCGTCGAGGTCGCACCCGAGACCGGCAGCGGTGCCCAGGACCTGATCCACGCCGCGCAGCAGTCCTTCGTCGACGGCTGGCAGCAGTCCATGTGGGTCGGCGTCGCCGTCATGGTCGCACTGCTCGTCTACGTCGCCCTGCGCGGCCCGAAGAACACCACCCCGATGGCGGCCGAAGGGGAGGTGCCCCCGGAGGCCGGAGCCGCGGAGAGCGTCGCCGCCCGCTGACATCACAGCAACACCCCGTGAACGGAGCCCGCCGCCCGCACGGCAGGCAGCCGTTGGGCACTCCGCGACATCGTGGAGTGCCCGACGGGCCCGTGCCCTGGTGAGCGCAACCCCGCCCCCGAGCACATGCGGGGGTAGTACTCGTGAATACCATCGACCTGACCACGGACAACTTCGACGAGTCCATCTCCGCGAGCGACGATGTGATCCTGGTCGACATCGCGGGCGGAACCGGCGGCGCGGTACTGCGCCTGGATGCCGGGGACGGTGGCGCCGAGGACCGCTTCCTCCCCCAGCGGGCGGGGCTCACTCCCGCGCGCCCCCACCGCTCCTGTGAGTGGGTCTCGGTGGACGATTTGGCACTGCCGGGTGACGGCTCCCGGCTGACCTCGGCTCCCGGCGGCCGTCCCGTCCACCGGACCGATTGACGGCGCCCACCCGGAGATCCCCGTGCCTTGTCGGCGGCGTGCGGCATCATCGGTGGACCGGTGCGGCCAGGAGAAGAGGGACGAGCCATGGTGATCACGAACGAGCAGGTGGCACAGTACGCGTTTCTGCGGCAGCTCTACCGTGACGACTACTACCCCGACCACGTCGTCGACAGGGGCCGGGTGATCCTGATGCGCCTGTGCGAGCGTATCGAGACCGACCGGCCGTCCGATCTGGCCGCCCTGTACACCCTCACCCACGCCGCGACGGAGGAGTTCAACCGGCTGGAGGCGGAGTTCCACGCGGCCGGGAGCGAGATCGAGACGGTCGCGCGCGAGGAGATCGCCGGGGACTTCTGGTTCGTCGCGTCGGCCTACGGCTTCGCGGACGCCGACGTGGAGGAGTTGATCGCGTCCCGGGAGTGGTGAGCCGGCCTCTTGCCTATACGAGGTTCGCCGCAGGGCGCACCTCGGCGCTCGATCCCGCCGTGAGGCGAACCTCGGCGACGCACCGGATCCCCGCCTACCCGGGGACCGAGGCCGACAGCCGTGGTGACACCGCCCGGTCAGAGAGTGGGCACGACCTGGTCCCCGCGCCCACCCGGGCAGGGCCCGGCTCACACCGGGCGGCCCACCCCGTACACCCGAAGCAGCGCCGCCATCGACGTGCCGCTGACGACTTTCCGGTCCGCCACCAGCGCCGGCACGTCCGCGAGCGGCACCCACTCGATCCGCTCCGCCTCCCAGTCCTCCGCCGGGTCGCCGACGCGCTCGGCCGAGTCCGCGAAGAAGACGTGATGCTCGCTGTCGCTGATCCCCGGGGACGGGTGCAGGCACAGCAGCGGGCGCAGCGGCCCCGGCCGCCACCCCGTCTCCTCCTCCACCTCGCGTGCCGCCGCCTTCCGGGGCGACTCCCCGGGCTCGACCCCGCCCATCGGGATCTCGTAGGCCCACGTGTCGGTGATGAACCGGTGCCGCCACTCCAGCAGCACCTCGTCGGCGCCGTTGAGCACCACGGCGCCCGCGGCGGGGGAGGTGCGGAGCAGCCGGTGGTCCAGGCGGCGGCCTCCGGAGATCTCCACGTCCGCGATCCGTACGTCCAGCCAGCGGTCGGTGTACAGCGGTTTCTCGGAATGGACGGTCCAGCGCATAGGTTCTCCCCCGGGTCGGTGTCGGCACCATCCGACCACAGGTGCGGCCCCCGCTCAGCCGGACGCGGCGTCGAACCACGTCGGCAGGTGCTCCTCCAGGTCCCGCTGGTCGTCCCCGACCCACGCCACGTGCCCGTCGGGCCGCAGCAGCACGGCGGGCACCTCCAGGGTCGGCGTGGCCTTGCGGAGCTTGGCGATGCGCTCGGCCAGCGGGCGGACCGTGGTGGACTGGGGACACCCAGCCCTGCCTTCGTGCTGAGGGGGCCGGGGTTCGCCTTGAGGCGAACCCCGACGGCAGGGCAGGCTCCGACTAAGAGATCTACGACATAAAGGTGGCGGGTATGGAGCTGAACTCCAAACCCGCGACGACACCTACAGCCCCGCGCCTACACCCCGGGCTCGGGCCAGACCGGAACAACCGGGTCGATCGGATGGATCGGGAAGTCCGTGGCCACGAAACTGGGGTTGACCTCCACCCCCGGCGAGGGGTCCTCGGTCGGCTCCTCCGTGGGCTCCTCGGTGGGAGTGGGGTCCTCCGTCGGCCACGGGGACTCCGTGCCGCAGTCCTCGTGGTGGGGATCGCACCCCGGGTCCTCGGTGGGCGCGCACTCCGGCGCCTCCGGGTGGGCGGCGCAGTCGGTCCAGCCGTCCCCGGTGGGCGTCTCGTGCACCCCGCCCTCGCTCGGCTCCTCCGTGGCCGGATCGGTCACCGCGTCGCTGGAAGCGTCCACGGGCGTGCCCTCCGGCGTCGAGTCGCTACCGGTGGGGATCACACTGATCAGGCCGCCACCGTAGTTCCACAGCAGCACCATCGCCAGCGCCGCCAGGACCACCAGCGCCCCAGCGCCCGCCAGGGGCCCGCGGCGGCCCCGGCGCCCGCTGTGCCGACCGCCGTGGCCCTGGAAACCCGCCGTGTCCGCCGGGCCGCCGCCCCCCGCCACGGGCGGCACCCCCGTCGGCGGCCCGGCCGGGGGAGTGGCGGCCTTCCCGATCCCGGCCGTGGACGGCAGCGGGCTCGCCCCGGTCCGCGTCACCGAAGCCGGCGCGCCCCCGCCGGCGCCCGCGGCCTCGCCCGGACCACCGCCGTACAGGAACTGCTCCGTCCGCTCCCACTCCTCCTGTGCCCGCGTAGCCTCCCGGTCGCCGTCCTGGGCCGGGAGCAGCGCGGTCCCGGCCACAGCCGCCGCGCCCCACCCCGCGGCGACCGGGCTGATCACCGCGGTACCGTCGTCCACGGCCGTGGACGCCTGCTCCATCACGGTGGTGGCCTCCACCGGAGCCGGGCCCGTGCCGTGCCCCAGCAGCACAGCCAGTACCTCCGCCGCCGAGGGCCGCGCCGCCGGGTCCTTGGCCAGGCACCGCGCCAGCACCGGCAGGAGCCGCTCGGGCACCGCCGTCAGGTCCGGCTCGGCCTCCACCACCTGGGAGACGACCTCCATCGTGGACTCACCGGGGAAGGCGCGGCTGCCCGTGGCCGCGAACACCATCACCGACGCCCACGCGAACAGGTCGCTGGCCGGACCCACCGCCGCGCCGCGCACCTGCTCCGGCGACATGTACGCCGGGGTCCCCACGATCCCGGTGGTGTGGCGGGTGGCGTCGTCCACGCGGGCGATACCGAAGTCGATCACCCGCGGCCCGTCCGGGCCCAGGATGACGTTGCCGGGCTTGAAGTCGCGGTGCACCACACCCGCCCCGTGCACCGCGGTCAGCGCCGTGACCGTGGCGATCGCCAGCCGGTCCAGGGCCGCGCCCTCGCGCGGACCCTCCTCGCGCACCGCCGCCAGCAGTGTCGGCCCGGGAACGTACTCACTGGCGATGTAGGGCACGTCCGCGTCCATGTCGGCGTCCAGCACCGCGGCCGTGCAGAAGGGCGCCACCCGGCGCGCCGCCTCCAGCTCCTGGGCGAACCGCGCCCGCTGGCGCGCGTCCTCGCCCCAGTCCGAGGCCAGGACCTTGACGGCGGCGGGGGAGCCCTCCCCGGTCTCACCGAGGTAGACCATGCCCTGACCGCCGCCGCTGATGCGTGCGGTGATCGTGTACGGGCCGATACGTGTGGGGTCCGAAGGGGTCAGCGGAGTGGTCATGGTCGCGCCCAAGCGTCGAAGGGTCGACCGCTCCTGAGGCGGTCCTTTCCCCAACTCTGACGCCGCCGGGCCGCGAAGCGACGCCGAACCGCTGGTCTCAGTCCGATTACTTTTCCCACCGCGTAGGCGGTGTGGCCCCCGACACACGCCCCGGGAGCCACACCGCTCACACCCGTCTCACCGCTCGATGCCCAGGATGTCCTCCGGCCGCACCGGGACCCGGACCAGCGCCCGCCCCGTGGCCTCGCGCACCGCCGCCACCACCGCCGGCGTCGACGACAGCGTCGGCGGCTCACCCGCCCCCCGCAGGCCGTAGGGGGCGTGCGGATCGGGACGCTCCAGCACGTCGATGCGCATCGGCGGGGTGTCCAGGATGGTGGGGATCAGGTAGTCGGTGAACGAGGGGTTGACGATCTCCCCGTCGCGGACCTGGATCTCCTCCATCAGCGCCAGCCCCAGCCCCTGCGTCGAACCGCCCTGGATCTGCCCCGCCAGCTGCTGCGGGTGCAGCACCCTGCCCACGTCCTGCACCGCGTCCAGCGCCACCACCCTCACCAGCCCCAGCTCGGTGTCCACGTCCACCACCGCCCGGTGCACGCACATCCCGAACTGGACGTGGGAGGCGCCCTGGCCGCGCGTGGGGTCGAGCATCTCCGTGGGCCGGTGGTGGAACTCGCGGGTCTCCTCCACCACCGTGCCGTCGGCCAGCAGGTCGGCCAGAGACACCAGCACGCCCCCGGAGGCCGAGACCAGGTTCCCGCCCGCCAGCGACAGGTCCGCGTCGTCCGTGCCCTCGGGCACCGCGCCGCGCCCGCGGGCCAGGGCGAACACCGCCGCGCGCACCGCCGCGCACGCCTCCCGCACCGCCCCGCCCGTCATGTACGACTGGCGCGACGCCGAGGAGGAGCCCGCCGAACCCACCCGGGTGTCGGCGGGGTGGACGACCACCGTCTCCACCCCCAGTTCGGTGCGCACGATCTGGCCCTTGACGGTGACCAGCCCCTGCCCCACCTCGGCCGCGGCCGTGTGCACCAGCGCCACCGGCTCACCGCCCACCGACTCCAGCCGCACGCGCGCCGTGGAGTAGTCGTCGAACCCCTCCGAGAAGCACAGGTTCTTCAACCCCACCCCGTAGCCCACACCGCGCACCACGCCCTCGCCGCGCGTGGTCCCCGACACCCCGCCCGGCAGGGTGCGCGGATCGGCCCGCTCGGCGCGCTCGGGCGGCATCGGCAGCGCACGGGCACGCCGCAGCATCTCCGCCATCGGCAGAGGCGCCTCCACCTCCTGGCCGGTGATGATCCGCGAACCCTGCGCCATGGCGTTGCGGATCCGCAGCTCCACCGGGTCCAGGCCCAGCTCCCCGGCCAGCCGGTCCATCTGCGACTCGTAGCCGAAGCACGCCTGCACCGCGCCGAAGCCGCGCATCGCCCCGCACGGCGGGTTGGTGGTGTACACCCCGTAGGCGTCCACGAGCACGTTCGGCACCTCGTAGGGGCCGATCCCCAGCGAGGAGGCCACCCCCACCACCGCGGGCGTAGCCGAGGCGTAGGCGCCGCCGTCCACGATGATCTCCAGCGTCGCGTACAGCAGCGTGCCGTCGGCCCGCGCCCCGTGCTCGAAGCGCATCAGGGCCGGGTGCCGGTGCACGTGGCCGTGGAAGGACTCCTCGCGGTTGTAGACGAACTTGACCGGCTTGCCGGTGTGCAGCGCCAGCATGCACGCGTGGATCTGCATCGACAGGTCCTCGCGGGCGCCGAACGCCCCGCCCACCCCCGCCAGGGTCAGCCGCACCTTGTCCTGGGGCAGCCCCAGCGCCGGGGCGATCTGGCGCTGGTCCACGTGCAGCCACTGGGTGGCGACGTACAGGTCCACCCCGCCGTCCTCGGCGGGCACCGCCATCCCCGACTCCGGGCCCAGGAACGCCTGGTCCTGCATGCCCACCTCGTACTCGGTGGCCACGACGGCGTCGGCCTGCTCCCGCAGCTCCTCCAGGACCCGCCGCTCTCGGTCGGCGTCGCCCGCCGCGTCGGCGAAGCCGCCGGTGCGGATGGGCTGGTGGCGCACCCGGTTGCCGCTCTGGCGGTAGTCCTCCCGGACCGGCAGGTCGCCCTCCTCGTGCACCAGCGGACACTCGGGGTCGTGGGCGGCCCGGCGCGCGTCGCCCACCGGCTCCAGCACCTCGTAGTCGACCCTGATCCGCTCCATGGCGCGGCGCGCCGTCTCCGGGTGGTCGGCCGCCACCACCGCCACGGGCTCGCCCTTGTAGCGCACCTTGCCGAAGGCCAGCACCGGCTGGTCCCGGTACTCCAGGCCGTAGCGCTTGGCGCCGGGCACGTCCTCGTGGGTGAGCACCGCCTCCACCCCGGGCACCTTCAGCGCCCCGGTGATGTCGATCCCCAGGATCCTGGCGTGCGGGTGGGGGCTGCGCAGGGTCGCCCCCCACAGCATGTCCTCCATCCACAGGTCCGAGGAGTAGGCGAACTCCCCGGTGGCCTTGAGCGTTCCGTCGGGGCGGCGCGGGCTGGCGCCCACCCCGTCGGCGGTGGTGCTGGACAGGCCCGTCAGCGTACGGGCGGTCGTCGCCGTCACTGCGCCTCCTTCACGAGGGAACGGTGCGCGGCCCGGCCGCGCGCGGCGGCCTCCCCGGCCGCCAGGGTGGTGAGCCGTCCCCGGTCGACCACGGTCCTGCCGCCGACCATGAGCCGCTCCAGCGGGGGAGTGGGGCCGAACACCAGAGCCACCACCGGGTCGTCGATCACGTCGTGGCCGAAGCCGTCCACGCGCCACAGGGCGATGTCGGCGAGCCGTCCCACCGCCAGCGACCCCAGTTCGCCGCCGCGGCCCAGTACGCGCGCCCCGCCCAGCGTGGCCATCTCCAGCGCCCCGCGCGCGCTCAGCGCCCGCGGCCCTCTGCGGGCCCGCGCCATCAGCAGCGCCTGGCGCATCTCCCCGGCCAGCGGCGTCAGCTCACTGGAGGCCGGGCCGTCCACCCCCAGGCCCACGGGCGCGCCTGCCTCCAGCAGTTCGGTGGTCCGGCAGATGCCCGCGCCCAGGCGCGCGTTGGAGCTGGGGCAGTGCGCCACTCCGGTGCCGGTGGCGGCGATCCGCGCGATCTCGGCGTCCGACAGGTGCACGCCGTGCGCCAGCCACACGTCCTCGCCCAGCCAGCCCAGCCGTTCGGCGTACTCCACGGGGGAGCACCCGAACTCGGCCCGGCACTGCTCCTGCTCGTCGAGGGTCTCCGCCAGGTGGGTGTGCATCCGCACCCCCTTGGCACGTGCCAGGGCCGCCGACTCCACCATCAGGTCGCGGCTCACCGAGAACGGCGAGCACGGCGCCACCGCCACCCGCACCATCGACTCCGGCGCCGGGTCGTGGTGGGCGTCGATGGCCGCCCCGGTGCCCTCCAACGCCCCCTGGAGGGTCTCCACGACCTCGTCGGGGGGCAGCCCGCCCGCGCTCTGGCCCCGGTCCATCGAACCGCGTGCCAGGTCCAGGCGCAGCCCCACCTCACCGGCGGCGGCCACCTCGGCCGCCACGATGTCGCCCCGCCCCGCGGGGAAGATGTAGTGGTGGTCGGAGGCGGTGGTGCACCCCGACAGCGCCAGGTGGGCCAGCCCCGCTGCGGTGGTGTCGGCCACCACCTGCGCGTCCAGCCGGTGCCAGATCCGGTAGGAGCCCACCAGCCACTCGAAGAGCGTGCCGTCGGCGAACAGGCCCTGCGTGGCCCACTGGTAGAGGTGGTGGTGGGTGTTGACCAGGCCGGGGGTGGCCAGGCAGCCGCGGCCGTCCACACGCTCGGCCCCCGGTACGCGTGGTGCGGGCCCCGGGCCCACCGCGGTGATGCGCCCGCCCTCGGCCACCACGTGCCCGCCCGGGTACTCGGCGCCCGTCACCGTCACCACGTGCGCGCCCTCGACGACCACTGCCCCGCTCACGTGCCGCCCCCGGAGGCGGCACGGCGCTCGGCGGCCAGGCGCACCGCGTCGACGATCATCCCGTAGCCGGTGCAGCGGCACAGGTTCCCCGCCAGCGCCTCGCGGATCTCGGCGTCCCCGGGCACCGGGCCGCCGCGGCCCACCGTGCGTTCGACCAGGTCGTGGGCCTGCACCACCAGGCCCGGTGTGCAGAACCCGCACTGGACCGCGCCGGCCGCGACGAACGCCTCCTGCACGTCGTCCAGCCGCCGCGGCCCGCCCCGCTCCGAGCCCTGGGACAGGCCCTCCACGGTGCGCACCCGGCGGCCTTGGGCCTGCCCGGCGGCGATCATGCACGCGCACGCCGTCACACCGTCGAAGTAGACCGTGCACGAACCGCACTCGCCCTGCTCGCAGGCGTTCTTGCTGCCCGGCAGGCCCAACCGCTCCCGCAGCACGTACAGCAGGCTCTCGCCCGGCCACACGTCCTCGGCGGTCACGTCCGCACCGTTGACGTTGAAACTCACGCGCATCGCGCGGCCCCCTTCCTGTAGTCGGTCACCGACCAGGCCAGGGCGCGCCGCGCCATGACCGCCAGCGCGTGCCTGCGGTAGGCGGCGCTGCCCCGCTGGTCGTCGATGGGGCTGGCCGCGGCGGCCACGAGTTCGCCGAAACGGCGCACCACCGCCTCCCTCGGCGCGGCGGCGCCCTCCCAGTCGAACTCGGCGGCCAGGAACTCCTCGGCCCGCTCGGCGCGTACCGGTGTGGGCGCCACCGACCCCAGTCCGGTGCCCACGGTGCGCCGCTCGGCGTCCAGGGCCAGCGAGAACGCCGCCACCGAGATGACCATCGCGTTGCGGGTGCCGATCTTGGCGAACTGCTGGGGCCCCTTCGGCTCGGGCAGCAGCACTGCGGTGACCAGCTCGTCCTCCCGCAGCGCCGTGGTGCGCAAGGAGGTGTAGAACTCGCGCGCCGGTACGCGCCGCCGTCCCGCCGCCGAGGCCACCTCCACCACCGCGCCGGTCGCCAGCAGGGGCGGGTGGGCGTCGCCCGCGGGTGAGGCGCTGGCGAGGTTGCCCCCGACCGTGCCGCGGTTGCGGATCTGCGGGGAGGCCACCGCGCGGGCGGCCCGGGTCAGCGCCGGGGCGCGTCCGGCCAGGTGCTCCACGATCGCGGTGTAGGGCACGGCCGCACCCAGGCGGGTGTACCCCCCGTCGGGGCCGTACTCGGCCAGCTCCGGCACCCTCGACAGGTCGATCAGCGCCTCGGGGCGGCGCCGGTCGAAGTTCAGCTCGACCATGACGTCGGTGCCCCCCGCGATCGGTACCCCGCCGGGGTGGGCGCCCCTGGCCTGGAGCGCCTCCTCCAGTGTGGAGGGACTCAGGAAATCCACAGTGTCCTCGCTCATCTCGCCGGTCGCCGCGGTCGGTGCGCGCGTCGGAAGCGACGACGTCTGCCGTGGTTGCAGTGCTCGCCCTTGCAGTACAGCACCCGCCGGGCCCGTGAGGCCAGCACCGGATGCGCCGAAGTCGACGCGCCGCGCACCGCTATCGTTGGAGGTTCCTCCAAGCATGCCCGCTCGCCGCCACCCGGACGGCGGCCACCGACCCACCAGCCACAGGGGGAACGCCCATGCGGATCAGCGAGCTGATCGCCGTCGAGCGTCTGCGCCTGCGGTTCCTGACCGGAGCCGAGCACGCCCACCGCACCGTGCGGTGGGTCTACACCACCGACCTGCTCGAACCCGCCCGCTACCTGCGCGGCGGCGAGTTCGTCCTCACCGGCATGATGTGGCGCACCCGCCCCGAGGACTCCGCCGCCTTCGTCGCCTCCGTCGCCGGAGCCGGGGCCGTCGCGCTCGGCGCGGGCACCGCCCTGGGCGAGGTCCCCGAGGACCTGGTCGCCGCCTGCCGCGTCCACGGCCTCCCCCTCGTGGAGGTCCCCACCGAGACCTCCTTCGGCTCGGTCACCGAGGAGGCCCAGAGCGTCCTGCTCCAGGAGCGGATGGCGGCTCTGTCGCGCTCCCGCGAGGGGCTGCGCCGTGCCGTGGCCGACGTGGCCGCCGGAGCCGACTTCCCCGAGGTGTTCGCCGACGCCGCCCGCCAGGCCTCGACCACCGCCTGGGTGCTCTCCTGTACCGGCCGCCACGTCGCCGCCACCGGGGCGCCGCTGCCCCCGCCCGCCGCCGAGCGACTCGTGGCCCGGGCCCTGACCCGGCCCGGTGCGTTCCACACCACCCGCCTGTCCGAGGAGGGCCCCGCCGTCACCGTCCACCCCGTCCGCACCAGGGACCACCACCCCCTGGCCTCCTGGCTGCTGGTGCGCGTCGCCCCCGCGGAGGAGGACGGGGAGACCCTTGCCGAACTGCTCTCCCTCACCGCCCTGGCGCGCAGCCGCGCCGAGGAGCGCACCGAGAGCACCGCCCGCCACCTGGAGGGGCTGGAGCGGCTCCTGGACGCCCGCCGTCCGGACGAGGCCGCCGCCCTGCTCGACGGCTCCGCCCTGGGCGGCCGTTTCCGCGAGCACCGCCACGCCGCAGTCAAGGCCCTCCTGCTGCCCGCCCCCCGCGATGCCGCACTCCTGGGGCGGGTACTCGCCGAACTGGTCGCCGACCACCCCGGAGCGGTCGTCGCCGGCGGCGACGACCCCCTGGCCCTGGTCCCCGTCCCCGAGGGCGACACCGCTGGGGACGGTGTCCGCGACGCGCTCGTCCACCGCGCCCGCATCCTGGAGGGCGGCCTGGCCGACCAACGCCTGGCCCTCGGGGTCGGCTCACCGGTGCGGGGCGTGTCCGACCTGCGCGGTGCCCTCACCGAGGCGCGGCACGCCCGCCGCCTGGCCGAGCTGCGCGGCGGTCGCTCCAGGGTCATCGCCGCGTCGGAGACCGACTCCCACGAACTCCTGCTCGCCTCCGTCCCCGAGGAGGTGCGGACCTCTTACCGCGACCGGCTCCTGGGCCCCCTGCTCGCCTACGACCGCGACCACCGCTCCGACCTGGTCGCCACCCTGGAGCGGTTCCTGGCCCACTCGGGGTCCTGGCAGCGCTGCGCCGCCGCCATGCACGTCCACGTCAACACCCTGCGCTACCGGATCGGCCGCGTGGAGGAGCTCACCGGCCGCGACCTGAGCAGTCTGGAGGACCGCGTCGACCTGTTCCTCGCCCTCAGGCTGCGCGACTGAGCCCGACCGTCGCCCCCGGTCGCTAGGGTGCGCGCCATGAGCGACGACCATACCGGCAACGAGACCGCCGACGCCGACCTGCGCGGCGCCGCCCTGCCCGCCGGACCGCACACCTTCGTGCGCTGCGACCTCACCGGGGCCGACCTGCGTGAGGCGGACCTGTACGAGTCGGTCTTCACCGACTGCCGCCTGGACGGTGCCCGGCTCGACGGCGCCGTCCTGGACGGGGTCCGCTTCTCCGGAGGCAGCGCCGCCGACGCCTCCTTCGCGGGCGCGTCCTGCTGCGAGACCCGCTTCGAGCGCCTCGACCTGGCCAACACCCGCTGGAAGGGGGCCCTGCTCACCGACACCGCCTTCACCGGCTGCCGTATGACCGGCGCCGCCCTGACCGGCCTGCGCGGGATCGGCTACGCCTTCGAGAGCTGCAACCTCATGCTCGCCCGCTGCGAGCGCATCGACCTGCGCGGGCAGGCCCTGCACGGCCTGCGCGTCGACGAGGCCGACCTGACCGGCGCCGACCTGCGCGGGACGGTGTGGACCGAGTCGCGGCTGCGCGGCGCCACCCTGGTCTCCGCCAGGCTCGACGGCGCCGACCTGCGCGGTGCGGACCTGGGCGAACCCACCCTGGAGGAGGCCCTGCACCTGCGCGGGGCCGCCATCACCCCGGAGCAGGCCGGGACGGTCCTGGCCGCCCTGGGCATCAGAGTCGTCGGCTGAGCGCCGAGGCGACCGCCACCGGCACCTCCGGCAGGCGGTCGGCGCCGCTCTCCAGCTCCCACACGCACATCTGCATCACCCTCACCAGCGTCCAGGCCCGCGCCCGGTCGCGGTCCAGAGCCGCAGCCTCGGTCAGCAGGTCGAACCGGCGGCGCGTCTCACGCCCCGCGTCGCCGGTGGCCACCGCCTCGGCCCAGCGGTTGCGCAGCGCGGGCAGCAGTTCGAAACCGGGGTCGCCCGCCAGCGGCTTGGGGTCGATCGCCAGCCACCGGCCCCGACCCGCCGCACCCGGCAGCGGGGCCAGCACGTTGCCGTAGTGCAGGTCCCAGTGCAGCAGCCGGCCGCCCGGCTCTGCGGCCACCTCCCGTGCGCGGGCGGCCAGGGCCTCCAACAGGCGGCGGTCCCGACCCGTTCGTGAGGCGGCCAGGGCCTTCGCCCGCTCCGCGCCCTCCAGGGCCAGCGGACCCAACCCGCGCATCCCGGCGGGTGCCGGGACCGCGTTCAACCGGGCCAGCAGGGCGCCGATCACCGACAGTGCCTCCGACACGTCCGCATCCGCCAGGGACCTTCCCGGGTCCAGGGCCTCCAGCAGCATCGCGCCGCTGCGGGGGTCGTGCTCCAGCAGACGTACCGCGCCCCCGCCGTCCCAGGCGCGCAGCGCCGCCGGTTCGCCCGCGGTCTCCTCGTCCACCGGCTGCACCTTGAGCACCGCCGCCGACCCGTCGGCGCGCCGCACCGGTACGGCCAGCGCCACCTGCCCGTGCATGGGGGCGCCCGTGACCCGCAGCCCCCACTCCTCGCACCGGCGCGCCACCAGCCCCGGCAGGGCGGCCACCCACTCGGGGCCGAAGAACCCGGTGGCGCTCTCGGCCAGCGCGTCCGGGACGGTGACGGACGGTCCGATTCCGGGTTCGGGCATACGGCGGCCTCCTTCGGCGGAGCGGAGTCCGGCTCTCGGGGTCCGCCGCGACCGGCTCCTCCCACTCGCCGGGGTCAGGCGCCGTCCGCCGCGCCCACCGCGTCGAAGGCAGCCTCCAGCAGCTCCGCGAGGGGGACGCCGCCCTCGGCGCGGGTCCAGGCCTCTCCGGCGCTGTCCCAGCAGGCGACGGCGCACGCGGCCAGGGAACGGGCGCGCACGTCCAGCTCCAGGGCTTCGGCGTGCCCGCGGGAGAGCCGGCGGCGCAGTTCGGGGGCCAGTTGCTCCTGCCAGCGCAGGTGCTTCTCGATGCACCGGGACCGCAGCGAGGGGGTCTCGTACATCATCGTGGAGACGGCCAGCATGCGCTCGTCGCCCTGGACGGCCCCGGCGATGTCCAGCACGACGGCGCGCAGGGCCGCCCACGGCGGCTCGGAGTCGGGGCGCGCCTCCAGTGCCCGCGCGGCCTTCTCGCCCTCCTGCACGAGTTCATCGACCACGATGTCCTCCTTGGTGCCGAAGTAGCGGAAGAAGGACCGCCGGGAGATGCCGGAGGCCCGCGCGATGTCGTCGATCGTGGTCGCGTCGAAGCCCTCGCTCAGGAACAGGCCCATCGCCACGTCGGTGATCTCGGCGTAGGCCGCGCGGCGGGAACGGGTCCACAGGCGCTCGGCGCTCTTCTCTGCTGGTGTCACCACTCGATCGTAACCATATGCCTCCAAGTGCCTAACTGGCATTGAGTGTCAGGTGGGCGTAATGTGTCACACGGTCGAGTGAGAGGGAAGAACATGCAACCGATCGACTACCGCCGACAGACCGTCCTCATCACGGGCGCCAGCTCAGGTATCGGCGCCGAGTTCGCGCGCCGCCTGGCCGCACGCGGCTCCGACGTGGTGCTCGTCGCCCGCCGCCGCGACCGGCTGGAGAAGCTCGCCGGGCAGCTCTCCGAACGGCACGGCGTCACCGCCACCGCCACCGCCATGGACCTGGCCGTGCCCCGAGCCGGGGCCGACCTGGACCGGGAACTGGCCGACCGGGGCATCGAGGTCACCAGCCTCGTCAACAACGCGGGCTTCGCCACCTACGGCCCCTTCCACGAGGAGGATCCCGACCGCCTGGCCGCCGAGATCGCCCTGGACATCACCGGGGTCGTCGACCTCAGCCGCACCTTCATCGGACGCCTGCGCGAGCGCGGCGACGGATTCCTGGTCAACCTCGCCAGCATGGCCGCCTACCAGGCCGCCCCCGCGCTGGCCGTCTACGGAGCCGCCAAGGCGTTCGTCCTCACCTTCACCGAGGCGCTCTGGTACGAGTCGCGCGGCACCGGCCTGCGCGTGCTCGCCCTGTCCCCCGGAGCCACCCAGACCGAGTTCTTCGAGGTCGCCGGGGAGGGAGCCGACGGCGGGATGAGCAGGACGACCCCCGAAACGGTCGTCAGGACCGCGTTGAAGACCCTCGACCGCCGCAATCCGCCGCCCAGCGTGATCGTCGGCCGGCTCAACCGGATCGCCAGCAGCACCACGACCCTGCTCAGCCGCAGGCACGCCACCATGGTCCTGGGATCGATGATGTCCCCCGAGAAGGGCCGTTGACGGTCCCCCGCATACCAGGGAACGGCCCCGCCCCCGACCGCACCGCGCACGCCGGGGCGCGGGATCACCCCTGGGCCGCTCCGCGCCCCGCACCGCCCTGGCGCGCGCGCCGGGCCAGGGCCTCCACCATCGCGGCCCGCGCGGGCTTGGCGTCGTAGCCGGCGTCGAAGGGGGTGGCGGCCGTGTACCCGGGGAACCAGTCGGGGATCCACGAGTGGCCGTCGTCGACGCCCCACACCGTCACCCCCTGGCAGCCCTCCACCTCCAGGCAGGCCTCCACCACGCGCCGGTAGTCGTGGGCCTGCTCATGCAACCGGGCGTCCGTCACCGGCTCGGGGATGCGCACGTCCAACTCGGTGACGGTCACCTCCAGACCCAGGTCGGTGTAGCGCCGCATGTTCTCCGCCAGGTCCTCGGGCACCTGCCCGACGATGAAGTGGCTCTGGAAGCCGATCCCGTGCAGCGGCACCCCCCGCTCCACCAGGTCCGCGATCAGCGTGTAGAAGGCGTCCGCCTTCGCGCCGCCGCCCTCGATGCCGAACTCGTTGACGTACAGGCGCGCCCGCGGGTCGGCCTCGTGCGCCATCCACAGCGCCTCGGCGATGTAGTTCTCGCCCAGGACCCGATACCACAGGTTGTCCCGGATCGCGCCGCCCTGATCGGCCATCGGCTCGTTGATCACGTCCCAGGCGCCGATGCGCCCCTCGTACCGGCCCACCAGGGCGTCGGTGTGCGCACGCACGATCTCGCGCAGCTCGTCGGCCCCGTAGGCGCCCTCCGACAGCCACTGGGGCTGCTGGTTGTGCCACAGCAGCGTGTGCCCCCGCATCCTGAGCCCGTTGCTCTCGGCGAAGTCCACCACCGTGTCCGGGCCGCTCCAGTCGAAGGCGCCGCGCCGGGGCTGCACCGAGTCCCACTTCATGGTGTTCTCCGCGCTCACCGACGTGTAGTTGCCGGTCACCACGTCCCGGTAGGCGGCGTCCTCCCGCAGCGGGGCCACGGCCACGGCCACCCCCAGGTCCACGCCCCGCGCGGAGGCCAGTTCGGGCAGGTCGCCCTCGGTGTGCTCCTGGACGGGCATCGCCAGGACCAGCGCCGCCGTCACCACCAGTGCCACCGCCCCGCACACCACGATGAGGACCACGGCGCCCGCCGACGCCGGGGACCGTCTCCGCAGGGCCCTGTGACTCATTCCCGTCCCCCTCCGACGCGAGCCCGCCTGACGTAGACGACCCTAGGCCCCCGGGCCCCGACCGCGCACGCGAACTGCGGCAATGGCCGGAGGCGGCCGAACGGGAACCCGCGGGTCCTCCCGGTCGTCTCCGCCGCCCCGGACCCCGCGTGCGGCGGTGCACTACGATCGCTGGGGCGAGGACCGACGCCATCGGAGGTATGAGGACATTGGGCGCCTTGGACAGCAGCGATCCGCAGCGGGTCGGCCGCTACCGGCTGATCAACCGCCTGGGCGCCGGCGGGATGGGCCAGGTCTACCTCGGCCGCTCGGCCGCCGGCCGCGCCGTGGCCGTCAAGCGCATCCACCCCCACATGGCCGCCGACCCCTCCTTCCGGGCCCGCTTCGCCCGCGAGGTCACCGCCGCGCGCCAGGTCAGCGGCGCCTTCACCGCCCCCGTCATCGACGCCGGACCCGACGACGAGGTGCCCTGGCTGGTCACCTCCTACGTCCCCTCCCTCCCCCTGGACGAGGCCGTCCGGAACCACGGCCCCCTCCCTGAGGCCAGCGTCCGCGTCCTCGCCGCCGGACTGGCCGAGGCGCTCGCCGAGATCCACCGCGTGGGCCTCATCCACCGCGACCTCAAACCCGGCAACGTCCTGCTGGCCGAGGACGGCCCCCGCGTCATCGACTTCGGCATCGCCCGCGCCACCGACGGCACCGCAGCCACCCAGTCGGTCATCGGCACCCCCGGCTTCATGAGCCCCGAACAGGTCCAGGGCGAGGACCTCACCCCCGCCAGCGACCTGTTCGCCTACGGCGCCGTCCTGGCCTTCGCCGCGACCGGCACCGGCCCCTTCGGCGAGGGCGCCATGCCCACCATGGTCATGCGCGTCATCAGCCAGGAACCGGACCTGAACGCCGTCCCGGAGCCGCTGCGCCACCTGGTCGCCGCCTGCCTGTCCAAGAAGCCCTCCGGCCGTCCCGGCCCGGGCGAGATCCTCGACTACCTCGGCGACGTCCACGGCGGCACCTCGTGGCTGCCGCCCGCGGTGATGGCGGGCGTGCGGGCCCAGGTCACCCGTGTCGACCAGGCCCTGGCCGCCTCCGCCGGGGAGGCCCCCGAGATCGCCGACCAGCGCACCGAGGTGCTCGGAAACGCCGCGCCCACGCCCGGCACGCGCGCGTTCGGCGACGGGGCCACCCGCGTCGCACTCGGCGACGGCGCCGCCGACCCCGGCGGGTACCCCCACACCCGGCGCATGCCCACCGAACCCCCGCCCGCCGCCGCCCACGGCCAGGGCCCCGTCCCCGGCCCCGCCACGGGCGGCCCGGCCTTCCCCGGGACAGGGGCGCAGAGCCCGCCCACCGCCCGCTACGGACCCTCCACCGCCCACCCGCACGCTCCGGAACCCCCCGGGGTGCCCGCCCGCCAGGAGGACCCCTACGCCGACCTGTACGGCGGTCCGCGCACCGCCGCCCCCCGCGGCTACCAGGAGGCCGAGGAACGCGCCCTGGCCGAGCGCCGCATGGCCCAGCAGCGCGAGGAGGACCAGCGCCGCCAGCACGAGGAACAGCTCAGACGCCAGGAGGAGCAGCGCCTGCGCCAGGAGGAGCAGCAGCGCCGCCGCCAGGAGGACCGGCGCCAGCAGGAGGCCGAGCGCGTCCACCGCGAGCGCATGCGCGCCGAGCAGCAGGCCGCCCAGCGCGCCCAGAGCGAGGCCAGGATGGCCCACCAGCCCGGAGTGTGGGGGTTCGTCAAACTGCTCCCGCTGATGGTCCTGCCGCTGGTGCAGATCCCCCTCGGCTACGGCGCCGCGCTGGGGTGGTCGTGGCTGACCGCCCACACCGGCCTGTGGACGGGCGAGCCCTACGACTTCGAGGCGCTGAGCTGGGACTCCTTCTGGCATGCCACCATGCTCGGCTACTTCCTGTTCAACAACCTGGTCTCCGGCGAGTTCCTGGTCCGCTCGCTGCGCACCTCCTTCGTCACCGGCTCGGTGCTCGCCCTCGGCGCGATCGCGGCCACCAACGGCCTGCTCGCCACCTTCGGCTTCTGGTCCTGAGACGGTGGGCGGCGGCCCGCCTTGACCTTCCCCCTGGGGGAAGGTGTCCGCTGGGGGAAGACCACCCGGGAGGCGGGTGGCGACCGAAGGAGGAGACCATGGCGGAATTCACCGTCGAGCGGCGGGCCGAGCGCCCCTGGGTCGGCGTCCCGATGACGGCCGAACTCGCGCACTGGGACCGCGTGAACGCCTGGGTGCCGCGGATCTACGCGGCCCTGGCCCAGGCGGGCGGAGTGCCGCGGGGCGGGCCGATCTACCGCTACCACCGCCTGCGCACCGCCCAGGACCCGATGGACATCACCGTCTGCGTCCCCGTGGCCGAGCGCATGGAGATCGGCGACGGGTTCGACACCGGCGCGATCCCGGCCGGGCGCTACCTGGTCGCGCGCCCGTCCGGCGGCCCGGACGCGCTGGCGCGGACCCACAGCGACATGTGGGAGTGGGCGGGCGTGCAGGGCCTGGAACCGGCGGTCGAGGAGCGGGCCGACGGCATCCACTGGCAGGCGCGCACCGAGCAGTTCCTCACCGATCCGCAGACCGAACCCGACCGCGCCAAGTGGGAGGTCGAGGTCGCCTACCTGCTGCGATGAGCGCCCCCGACGCCCCGCTGCCGATCGGTGAGTTCAGCCGCCTCACGTGGCTCTCACCGAAGGCGCTGCGCCTGTACGAGCGGCGCGGCCTGCTCGTGCCCGACACCGTCGACACCTACACCGGCTACCGCTACTACCGTCGCTCCCAGGCCGAGCGCGCCCGCACGATCGCGCTGCTGCGTCGCGTGGGCATGCCGCTGGAGCGCATCGGCGCGGTCCTGGACGCCGACGGCGACGAGCGGCGCGCACTCCTGGACGCCTACCGGGCCGACGTGGTCCGCGCGCACCAGCGCGCGGTCGCGCTGCTCGACGGCCTGGCGGGCGGCCTCTCCGAGGGCCGCCCGCCCCCCGAGGGGGACCCGCCGAGGGTGTCGGGCCGCGACGTGGCGGCGCAGCCCTTCGTCTCGCGGACCGTGCGCACGACCGTGGCGGACCTGCCCTCGCACATCGAGCGCGCCGCGGCCGGGCTCGCCCAGCGCGCTGGTGCGGCCATGGACAGGTCGCGGCCCCTGGTCGTCGTCTACCACGGCGAGGTGGGCTGGGAGTCGGACGGGCCGGTCGAGGTGCGTGTGCCCGTCACCGACGCGTCGCACGCCGACGGGGTCGAGCCCGCCGGATCGGAGCTGTTCGTCGACGTGCCCTACGGCGAGGTGCAGTTCCCCACCATTCTGCGCTCCTTCGACGCGGTCCGCGGCGCCGCCGCGCGCGACGGGCGCCGCCCGTCCGGGTCGCCGCGCGAGGTCTACCTCGACGGCGACCCCTTCCGGTGCCAGGTCGCGCAGCGCTACGTCCGAGACCTGGACTGACCCGCCGGGCGGCCGGGCTTACCGCAGGGCCGCGCCGTCGCGCACCTCGGCGATCTCCGTGACGCGGTGGTGCACCGGCCGGGAAACGTTCGTGCACGTGGTCGCGCACTCGGGACCTTCGGTGCGGGCCACCGAGACCGTGTACAGGCCGCCGCCGTGGCCCAGCGTCACCCGCACGCCCCCGTCCTCCTCCCGCTCGTCCAGGTGGGTGAGCGCGTCCACGGCCACGGTCCCCAGCCGCGAGCGCAGCGCCGCCTCCGCCGCCTGGCCGGCGGGGGAGTCGGTGCACCGGCCGCGGAAGTGGTCGGGAAGCACTTCGCCGCGTTCGAGGGCCGCCACCGTGCGCACGGCCGAGTCGGGGTCCAGGCGGCCGAAGTAGGCGCCGTGGGGGAGGGCCACCAGGTTGGCCGCGAACCGGTCGCCGCCCACGTGGGTGGTCTCCCACACCTCGGCGGCTCCTCCCTCCAGCGCGGCGGCCACGGGCCGGCCCAGGACCGCGCAGCACGGATCCTTCTTGGCGTGGGTGCACACCAGGTACAGGGTGTGGTCGACGCGGGTGCCGAAGGCGGGCGGCTCCGGGCGCTCCACAGCGGTGACGTCGTAGTCCAGCAGTTCGGCCAGGTCCTCGAACTCCACCATGCGCACCCAGGGGGAGGTGCGGCTGGCGTGGACGTAGTAGGCGCGCCGCGGGCCCCGACCCGTGTTCCCCCGTCCGGGGCGCTTGATGAGCTGCGGTTTGACGTCGTGTCCGGCGATGCGTTCGGCCAGGGCCGAAACCACCTCCCCGTCCAGCCCCGGACTGAAGAACGCCGGGTAGCGCCAGGGGCCGGGGTGCTCGACCAGCAGCCATCCCCGGCTGAGTCCGGCCGTTCCGGCCATCTGCTCACCGGTGTAGCGGGCCAGGGCCGCGCAGCCGCGGCGGCCGTCGGGGGCGGTGGGTAGGCGCACGGGGGTTTCCAATTCGGGTCGCGACAGGGACACGGAGCGCGGAGGTTGCCGGACATGACCACTTCAGTAGAGGTTAGCCTAACCTATCGCCCCCTGTTTCGGTGTGCCCCGACCGGGCCCCGCTCAGGCGGAGGCGCCGCCGTCGCCGGGTGGCAGCCAGCCGTTGGTCCAGCCGCCGCGGGGCGAGCGCAGGAACCCCGCCAGGTCGGCGGGATGCCCTCCTCGGCACCCCAGGGCATGCGCGGCGTCGCAGGGGGCCAGTGGGAGAAGACCGGATCCAGTCCCGCCGCGGCCAGGCGGGCGACGGCCGCCGCCCCGATCCCCGCGCTCCGGCCCGCGCCGGTGGCCAGGGCTGCCGGGCGCGTGTGATCTCGGTCATCGTTCATGGCCGCCCGTCCCCTCCGGCCGCGGCGGATCGGCACGTCGGGGGTTCGCTCCGGGGCCTCGGGCCGCTGCGGCCGCCGTCTCCCTGGTGAAGGGGAGGGGGCCATAACGCATCCGCAACACCACGGACACGTGCACGGCCGCGCACTTGACCCGGTGAACTGCATCACCTAGATTCACGGATGTTCGCTAAATGAACATGTGTTCGCGAATCGCACACCATGATTCGGCGGCACCCTCCCACCTCAGAACCACCTCCCTGGAGCGCCCATGCGTCACCGCCTGCTCGCCCTGGCCGCGGGCACCGCCCTGCTGGCCACCACCGCCTGCGGAGGAAGCCAGGAGCCCTCTTCCTCCGAGGGGAGCGACGAGCTCACCCAGCTCACCGCCGGAGTCATCCCCATCGTCGACGTCGCCCCCGTCTACCTCGGCGTCCAGGAGGGCATCTTCGAAGAGCACGGCATCGACCTGGCCCTGGAGACCAGCGCAGGCGGTGCCGCCATCGTCCCCGGCGTGGTCAGCGGCGAGTTCGACCTGGGCTTCTCCAACGCGGTCTCCCTCATCGTCGCCCGCGAGCAGGGCCTGCCCCTGACCACCCTCACCAACGGCGCCACCAGCACCGGCGAGCAGGGCGCCGACTTCGGCGGCGTGTTCGTCGCCGAGGGCAGCGACATCGAGAGCGCCGCCGACCTGGAGGGCGCCACCGTCGCCATCAACACCCTCAGCAACATCGGCGACACCACCGTGCGCAACTCCGTGCGCGTGGCCGGCGGCGACCCCGCCGACATCGACTTCATCGAACTGCCCTTCCCCGACATGCCCGCAGCCCTGGAGACCGGCCAGGTCGACGCCGTCTGGGCCGTGGAGCCCTTCGGCACCGTCATCCGCCAGGCCGGAGGAGAGCAGATCGCCTCCAACTTCGTCGACACCGACCCCGACCTGAGCGTGGCCGCCTACTTCACCTCCGAGCAGCGCCTGGCCGAGGACCCCGAGCTCTTCGACTCCCTCACCGCCGCCCTGCAGGAGTCCCTGACCTACGCCCAGGACCACCCCGACGCGGTCCGCGAGGTCCTCACCACCTACACCGAGATCGACCAGAGCGTCGTCGACGAGCTCGTCCTGCCCCGCTTCCCCGCGGAGATCGACCGCGACTCCCTCCAGGCGCTGGCCGACCTCATGTTCGAGGACGGACTCATCGACGCCGAGGCCGACCTGGACGGCCTCTACCAGTAGAACCGGCCCGGCCCGCCCGCACCCGGGCGGGCCACCCCCTCCCCATCCACCCACAGGAGAGACCCACCATGACCCCGAAGTCCCTCTCGGTGATCGCCGCCACCGCCGCCCTGGCCCTGGCCGCCACCGCCTGCGGCTCCGCCGAGACCGGCAGTGACGACACCGACGCCGGCGTCGACGGACTCACCCCGGTCAACGTCGGAGTCCTGCCCATCACCGCCGTCGCCCCCATCTACCTCGGCGTCGAACAGGGCATCTTCGAAGACCACGGCATCGACCTGACCATCGAGACCGGAGGCGGCGGCGCCACCACCGTCCCCCGCGTGGTCAGCGGAGAACTCGACTTCGCCTTCGGCAACGTCGTCTCCCTCATGATCGCCCGCGAGCAGGGCCTGCCCCTGACCATGGTCGCCAACGGCATGACCACCACCGGCGAGGCCGACACCGACTACAGCGCCATCGTCGTCCCCGAGGGCAGCGACATCGAGAGCGCCGCCGACCTGGAGGGCGCCACCGTCGCCATCGACAACCTCCGCAACATCGGCGACACCTCCGTGCGCAACTCCGTGCGCGTGGCCGGCGGCGACCCCGCCGACATCGAGTTCATCGAACTCGCCTTCCCCGACATGCCCGCGGCCCTGAGCAACGGCCAGGTCGACGCCGCCTGGGTCGTCGAACCCTTCCTCACCGTCGCCCTCGCCCAGGGCGCCACCCCCGTCGCCTCCAACTTCGCCGAACTCCACCCCGAACTCTCCATCGCCACCTACTTCACCAGCGACGACCTCATCGCCTCCGACCCCGACACCGTCGACGCCTTCACCGAGGCGATGAACGAGTCCCTGCAGTACGCCACCGACAACCCCGACCAGACCGAGGACATCCTCACCACCTACACCGAGATCAACCCCGAGATCATCCCCGACCTGCGCTGGCCGCTCTTCCCCACCGAGATCGACCGCGACGCCCTCCAGACCGTCGCCGACCTCATGGTCCAGGACGGCATCGTCGACTCCCAGCCCGACCTGGACACCCTGATCCGCTAGCACCCGCCACCGCGGCGCGGGCGCCCCGCGCCCGCGCCCCACCCGATCTGGACACGCTGAAGCAGATGACCAAGACAGACACCACCGACGCGGGGCCCCCGCCCGGCGCGCCCGCCCCGCGCGGCCGCACCCGCGGCCCGTCCCGCCCCGGCCTGGGCCGCGCCCTCCTCGGAGCCGCGGGTATCGCCGCCTTCCTCCTGCTGTGGGAGGCCGTACCGCGCCTGGGGCTGGTCTCCGACCGCTACCTGCCGCCCGCCACCGAGGTCCTGGGCGTCCTCGCCCAGCGCGCCACCACACCCGGCTTCTGGGCCGCCGTCGGCGACACCCTCCACGGGTGGGCCCTGGGCCTGGCCATCGCCTTCGCCGCCTCCGTGGTCCTCGGCTTCACCCTGGGCGCCCTGCCCCGCGTGCGCGCCTTCACCACCTCCACGGTCGACTTCCTGCGTCCCATCCCGTCGGTGGCCCTGATCCCGCTGGCCGTACTGCTCTACGGCACCGACATCCGGTCCACGCTGCTCCTGGTCGTCTACGCCTGCTTCTGGCTCATCTACATCCAGGTGCTCTACGGCGTCGCCGACGTCGACCCCGTCGCCGAACAGACCGCCCGCTCCTACGGGCTGGGCCGCCTGGCCCGCATCAGGTACGTCGTGTGGCCCACGACCCTGCCCTACCTCATGACCGGCCTGCGCCTGGCCGCGGCCGTCGCCCTCATCCTGTCCATCACCGCCCAGCTCATCATCGGCACTCCCGGCATCGGCCAGGAGATCGCCATCGCCCAGTCCAGCAACGCCGTCGCCTACGTCTACGCCCTCATCGTCGCCACCGGCATCCTGGGCGTGCTCATCAACATGGGCGTGCGCGTCCTGGAACGGCGCGTCCTGCGCTGGCACACGTCCGTCCGCGGGGAGGCCACCGCATGAGCCAGCCCACCCACACCACCGAGCGCCCCAGCGCCCAGGCACCGGCACACCCGCCCAAGCCCCGGCGCACCACCCCGCTCGCGGCCCGGATCCTGCTGCGCACCGCCCACATCCTGCTGCTGCCCGCGGTCCTCATCGGCCTCTACGCCTACTCCACCGCCACCTCCGGCAGCTACTACACACCCACACCCGACCTCATCGCCGGCGCCTTCGCCGAACTCTGGTTCTCCGAACGCCTGCTCGTCGACGTCATCCCCAGCCTCATCCGCCTACTGACCGGCTTCACCATCGCCGCCGTCGTCGGCGTCTGCCTGGGCGTCGTCCTGGGCATGTCCAAGGGCGTGCGCGCCACCCTCGAACCCGTCCTGGAGTTCCTGCGCGCCATCCCGCCGCCCGTCCTGATCCCGCTGATGATCCTCCTCGTGGGCATCGACGACTCCATGAAGATCCTGGTCATCGTCTCCGGCTGCGTGTGGCCCGTCCTGCTCAACACCGTCGAGGGCGTGCGCGCCGTCGACCCCGTCCTGGCCGACACCGCCCGCTGCTACGGACTGCGCACCACCACCCGCCTGCGCGTGCTCGTCCTGCGCTCGGCCAGCCCCCAGATCATGGCCGGCCTGCGCCTGGCCCTGGCCCTGGCCATCATCCTCATGGTCATCAGCGAGATGTTCGCCAGCTCCAGCGGCCTGGGCTTCGCCATCGTCCAGTTCCAGCGCACCTTCGCCATCCCCGAGATGTGGGCCGGCATGGTCCTGCTCGGACTCATCGGCTTCGCCCTGACCGCCGTCTTCGAACTCGTCGAGGGACGCGTCCTTCGCTGGTACCGCGGCCTGCGCGCCGCCAACCGCGGCGAGTAAGCCAACCACCAAGGAGAACACGACCACCATGCTCAAGGTCACCGGACTGCAGAAGATCTACAACGGGGGAGCCAACGCCGTCGAGGCCGTCCGCGACCTCACCTTCGAACTCGCCGAAGGCGAACTCGTCTGCCTCGTCGGCCCCTCCGGCTGCGGCAAGACCACCCTGCTCAAGTGCATCGCCGGACTCATGCCGCCCACCAGCGGCACCGTCGAACTCGCCGGGGACAGCGTCACCGCACCACCGCCCGACATGGCCGTCGTCTTCCAGGAGTACGGCCGCAGCCTCTTCGCCTGGATGAGCGTGCGCGACAACGTCGAACTGCCGCTCAAGGAGAAGAAGCTCCCCAAGGAGCGCCGCGGGGAACTCGTCGCCCAGTCCCTGGAAGCGGTCGGCCTCACCAAGTTCGCCGACTCCTACCCCTGGCAGCTCTCCGGCGGCATGCAGCAGCGCGTGGCCATCGCCCGCGCCGTCGCCTACGAGCCCAAGGTCCTGCTCATGGACGAGCCCTTCGCCGCCGTCGACGCCCAGACCCGCGCCGACCTCGAAGACCTCATCCGGAACATCTGGCAGCGCCTGGGCGTTACGGTCCTGTTCGTCACCCACGACATCGACGAGGCCGTCTACCTCGGCGAACGCGTCCTCGTCCTGTCCTCCTCGCCCACCGTGGTCCAGGACGACATCACCGTCGACCTGCCCGCCGAACGCGACCAGCTCACCACCCGCCAGGACGAGCGCTTCACCGAACTGCGCGCCCGCGTCTACGCCCAGATCCAGCAGGCCAAGAACAGCGCCGCCCCGGCCGCCGCCCACCACTAGACCAGAAGGAGACACCCACCGTGACACTGCTCGCCGACCGGTTCACCTCGGCCATCTTCACCGGGGCCTGGACCCGGGCCCAGGGCGGCGACGCCCCCGTGGTCTCACCCGCCACCGGAGAGGTCCTCGGACGCACCGGCATCGCCAACGCCGACGACGTCCACCACGCCGCAACCCGCGCCGCCCGCGCCCAGCGCGAGTGGGCCGCCGCCTCCTTCGAGGAGCGCGCCGCCGTCCTGCGCCGCGTCGGCGGCCTCCTGGAAGCCCACGCCGAGGAGATCCAGGGCTGGCTGGGCCGCGAGGGCGGCGCCGCCGCGGGCATGGCCGGATTCCAGGTCCACGTCGCCGCCGCCGAGTGCTTCGAGGCCGCCGCACTGGCCTCCCAGCCCCACGGCGAGATCCTGCGCACCGCCAAACCGCGCCTGAGCTTCTCCCGCCAGGTCCCCGCGGGCGTCGTCGGCGTCATCGCCCCCTTCAACGTCCCCCTCATCCTCGGTATCCGCTCGGTCGCCCCGGCCCTGGCCGTGGGCAACGCCGTCCTGCTCAAGCCCGACCCGCGCACCGCCGTGGGCGGCGGCGCCGTCCTGGCCGAGGCCTTCCGGCAGGCCGGAGTGCCCGAGGGCGTCCTCCAGGTCCTGCCCGGCGGCGCCGACGCCGGCCAGGCCCTGGTCGCCGACCCGCACGTACGCGTCATCTCCTTCACCGGCTCCACCGAGGCCGGCCGCAAGGTCGGCGAGGCCGCCGGACGCCACCTCAAGCGCGCCCACCTGGAACTGGGCGGCAACTCGCCGCTCGTGGTCCTGGACGACGCCGACGTCGACGCCGCCGCCTCCATCGGCGCCTGGGGCTCCTTCCTGCACCAGGGCCAGATCTGCATGACCACCGGCCGCCACCTGGTCCACGACGCCGTCGCCGACGCCTACGCCGAACGCCTGGCCGCCAAGGCCGACGCCCTGACGGTGGGCGACCCCACCCAGGAGGGCACCGCCCTGGGCCCGGTCATCGACACCGGCCAGCGCGACAAGATCCACGCCCTGGTCACCTCCAGCGTCGACGCCGGAGCCCGCCTGCGCGCCGGAGGCACCTACCAGGACCTGTACTACCGGCCCACCGTCCTGGACGGCGTGGACGCCCGCACCCCCGCCTACGCCCAGGAGGTGTTCGGCCCCGTTGCCCCGATCGTGCGCTTCTCCTCGATCGACGAACTGGTCGAACTGGCCAACTCCACCGAGTACGGCCTCTCTCTGGGCGTGCTCACCCGCAACCCGATGCGCGGCATGGAGATCGCCGACCGCATCCCCAGCGGCATCGTCCACATCAACGACCAGACCGTCGACGACGAGGCCGTGGCCCCCTTCGGCGGCGTCGGCGACTCCGGCACCGGCTCCCGCTTCGGCGGCACCCGCGCCAACCTGGAGGCCTTCACCGAGACCCAGTGGGTCACCATGCAGGCCGACCCCGCCCGCTACCCCTTCTAGGGGATCCCCGCGGGGCGCACCGTCCGCGCCCCGCACCACCCGTCCCCGGGCCGCACCCCGCCCGCCACACCTGCGGACACCCCGCTCTAGCGTGGGGCCATGACCACGACCGGCAGCGCACACGACACCCGACCGCGCGCGGGTACCCCTGCCTACCGGCGCACCGTCATCGCCCTCTCCGCCGCCGCCGTGGCCACCTTCGCCCAACTGTGGTCGGTCCAGCCCATCCTGCCCGCCATCGCCGAGGACTTCGCCGCCACCGCCTCCCAGGCGTCCCTGGCCGCCTCCCTGGCCACCGGCGGCCTGGCCGGGTTCTCCCTGGTGTGGAGCGGGGCCGCCGACCGCTTCGGCCGTTCCCCGGTCATCGCCGCCGGACTGCTGGCCGCCGCACTCCTGGGCTGCGCCGCCGCCGTGGCCACCGACCTGCCGGCGCTCCTGGCCCTGCGCACCCTCCAGGGCGCCGCCCTGGGCGGCGTACCAGCCGCCGCCGTCTCCTACCTCACCGAGCAGGTCCACCCCGCGGACGCACCCCGCGCCACCGGCGCCTACATCGCGGCCAACCCGCTGGGCGGCATGGTCGGCCGCCTCCTGGCCGGGTTCGCCACCGAACTGGGCGGATGGCGGTGGGGGATCGCCGCCGACACCGCCCTGGGCCTGGCGTGCCTGGCCGTCTTCGTCCTGGTCCTGCCCCGCACCGCCGAGCCCGCTCAGGCCGCGCCCACCGCGTCCGGCCGGGGCGGACGGCTGCGCGCAGCCCTGACCACCCGCGGACTCCCCGCCCTCTACACCCAGGCCCTGCTGCTCATGGGCGCCTTCATGGCCCTGTACAACCTCCTGGGCTTCCGGCTCCTCCAAGAGCCCTTCGGGCTCTCCCAGGCCGCCGCGTCCCTGCTGTTCCTGGCCTACACCGCCGGCATGGTCAGCTCGGCCGCCGCCGGACCCGCCACCGCCCGCTGGGGCCCCTGGGCCGTCCTGGCCGCCTCCACCGCGATCATGGCCGCCGGGGCCGCGGCCCTGGCCACCGGCTCGCTGGCGCTGCTCCTGGCCGCCCTGCTGGTGATGACCTTCGGGTTCTTCGCCGCCCACTCCACCGCCTCGGCGTGGGTGGGCCGCCGCGCCGGAGCCGCCCGGGCCCAGGCCATGGCGCTGTACACCCTGGCCTACTACCTGGGGGCCGGACTGTTCGGCTGGGCGGGCGGGCTGGTCTACGACCATGCGGGCTGGGCCGGGACGGTCGGCTACTCCACGGCCCTGTGCGCGCTCGCGGCCCTGGCCGGACTGCGCCTGCGCCACCCGCCCGAATAGTTTACTATGAAGATACTTTCTAGTATGAGTCCTTCCGGCCGGGACGGAGAGCAGGAACCATGGACGTGCGCCCCTCGGGCCTCCACCACGTGACCGCCATCGCCGACGACCCCCGCGCCAACGCCGACTTCTACCGCACCGTCCTGGGACTGCGCCTGGTCAAGCGCACCGTCAACTTCGACCGGACCGACACCTACCACCTGTACTACGGCGACCGCGCCGGCAACCCCGGCACCGTCCTCACCTTCTTCTCCTGGCCCGGAGCCCCCCGCGGCCGCCGCGGCGCCGGACAGGCCACCACCACGACCCTCTCCGTCCCCGAGGGCTCCCTGGGATGGTGGGCCGAGCACCTCGCCTCCCTGGGCGTGGCCGCCACCCGCCCCGCCGAACGCGGCGGGGAGGACGTCCTGTCCCTGCACGACCCCGACGGCCTGGCCATCGAACTCGCCGCCAGCCCCGACCACCACGACACCGACCCCTGGGACGGGGGAGCGGTCCCCGCCCAGCACGCCGTCCGCGGCATCCGCTCCGTCACCCTGACCGAGAACGACGCCGAGGCCACCGCCGCCATGCTCGGCGACCGCCTCGGCTTCCGCCTGGAGAGCGAGACCGCCGACCGCCTGCGCCTGCGCACCGGACCCGCCACCGCCGGTACCGGAACCATCGTCGACATCCTGGCCGACCCCTGGGCGGAGAAGGGCACCGTCGCCGTCGGCACCGTCCACCACGTCGCCTACCGCGCCCCCGACACCCCCGTCCAGGACGCCTGGCGCCGCACCCTGGAGGCCGACGGCGTGGACGTCACCGAGATCCGCGACCGCTCCTACTTCACCTCGATCTACTTCGACGAGCCCGGCGGCGCACTGCTGGAGATCGCCACCGACGGCCCCGGCTTCGACGTGGACGAGCCGCTCCTGGAACTGGGCCGGGCCCTGCGCCTGCCGCCGTGGATGCGCCCCCGCCGCGAGGAGATCCTCCGGCACCTGCCCCCGCTCGACCTGGCCGACGAACCGCGCTGAGCGACCCCCGTAAAAGCCGCACACCGCCTCATCTACACTCGAACACCATGCACCGACACCCCATCATCCCCTCTTTGCGGCCCGGTCAGGGCTGACCGTGGACCTCGACATCCTCGGACTGCTCCTCCTCGTGGCCTTCGCCGCCGGATGGGTCGACGCCGTCGTCGGCGGGGGAGGGCTCCTCCTGCTCCCCGCCCTGCTCATCACCAACCCCGCCACACCGCTGGCCACCCTCCTGGGCACCAACAAACTCGGCTCGGTCTTCGGCACCGCCTCCGCCGCCCTCGCCTACGCCCGCAAGGTCAAGATCGACCGCGCCATCGTCGTGCCCACCGCACTCCTGGCCCTGCTCGGCTCCGCCCTGGGCGCCGCCCTGGCCACCGCCCTGACCGCCGACGTCCTCACCCCCGCCATCATGGTCGTCCTCGCCGGAGTCGCCCTCCTGGTGACCCTGCGCCCCCGCATGGGCACCACGCCCCACCCCCACCTGCGCACCCCGGCCCGCGTCCTGGCCGCCATCACCCTGGCCGGAGCCGCCATCAGCTTCTACGACGGCCTCATCGGCCCCGGCACCGGCGTCTTCCTCATCATCGCCCTCACCGCCGTCCTGGGCATGGACTTCGTCTCCGCCTCCGCCTCGGCCAAGATCGTCAACGCCTGCACCAACCTCGGCGCCCTCACCGTCTTCGCCGCCGGCGGCCACATCGACTGGCTCCTGGGACTGGCCCTGGGCGCCTGCACCGTCACCGGCGCCCAGGTCGGCGCCCGCATGGCCCTGGACCGCGGCGCCGGATTCGTCCGAGCCGTCCTGCTCGTGGTCGTCCTCGCCCTCCTCGTGCGCATGGGATGGGACGTCCTGGGCCCCGCGTGACCCGCGTCCCCCGGCACGGCCGACCGCGCCCGACCCCCCGGCACGGCCGACCGGAAGCCCCCTACGCCCCCGACAGCTCCAACCGCAGCACCAACTCGACCAACTCCACCACGACCTCCTTGGCCGAGTCCCGGCTGCGCGCGTCACACAACAGCAGCGGCACCGAATCCTCCACGTCCAACGCCACCCGCACGTCCTTGGCATGGTGCGTGCGCTGGCCGTCGAAGCAGTTCACCGCCACCACGAACGGCACCCGCCGCTCCTCGAAGAAGTCGATCGCGTCGAAGGAGTCCGTCAGGCGCCGCGTGTCCGCCAGCACCACCGCACCCAGCGCCCCCTCGGTCAACTCCTCCCACATGAAGGAGAACCGCCGCTGCCCCGGCGTCCCGAACAGGTACACCACCGTCGACTCGTCCAGCGTGATCCGGCCGAAGTCCAGGGCCACCGTCGTGGTGACCTTCTGCTCCACCCCCTCCAGATCGTCCAGGCCCTCGCTCTCGGAGGTCATCACCTCCTCGGTGTGCAGCGACTCCACCTCGCTCAGCGCCGACACCAGCGTCGTCTTGCCCGCTCCGAAACCGCCCGCCACCACGATCTTCAAAGCGTCGGGAACCGGACCCGGCTCCTCTGAGAGCACCTGCTCCATCCACTCCACCTCACAATTCCCGGATACGCGCCAGCACATGGCGCAACGTGCCCGCGTCCGGCCTGCTCCGGTCCGTCTTCGGGGAATACACCATCAGGTGCCCCTGGTCGGCCAGGTCCGCCAACAGGACCCGCACCACCCCCAGAGCCAGCCCCGACCAGGAGGCCACCTCAGCCACCGACACCGGGCGCACACACAGCGCCAGGATCTGCTCCGCCTCCGGATCCACCTCGGGCGCGGACACCGCCGGAACCGCCGCCACCTGAGTCGTCATACTCAGGTCCGACCGTGACGGCCTGGTCCGGCCCCCCGTCAGCGAGTAGGGCCGAATCAGGTTCGACTCCTCCAACCAGTCCACGGGCCGGTCCGACGGCAGATCCGTCACGACCGACCCCTCCGTCCCCTCGGCAGCGCCGACAGGTGCGGCCCCACCTGCCGCACCAACCGGTTCAGCTCGAACGCCGCCTGGCCCATGTCGCACGAGGACTCGGCGACCAGCGCCAGCGAAGCCCCCTGACCTGCGGCCAGCACGAAGAAGAACGCACTGTCCATCTCCACCACCGTCTGGCGCACCTCACGGGCCCCCAACTGCGTCCTGGCACCACGGGCCAGACTCGCGAACCCCGACGCCATCGCGGCCAGCCGCTCGGCCTCCTCCCTGCTCACCCCCGGAGAGAACGACAGCAGCAGCCCGTCCGACGACAGCAGCAGCGCGTGCCGCGCCCCCGCCACCCGCTGCACCAGATCGCTCAGCAGCCAGTCCAACGTCTTGGCGGCCGACACACCGTCCACGCCGTCCTTGGTCCTGTAGCCGTTCGCCGCGGCATCCGTCGACATCCGCATCACCTTTCCGTCCGCTCGTGGGAACGCGCGTCCTGCGCGCCCCCGTCGTCCTCAGAGCCCTGACCGCCGACGTCCCCGCGCCCGCGCGCGGACCCGGACTGCAAGGCGCTCATCATCGACCGGATCTCCGGTAGCGACCGCTCCGGCTCCTGGGGGCCCTCGACCACCGGCGCGGGCGGCGGTGCCTCCCGGCGCGGTTTGCGCCGCCGCCGGGGCAGGCCCATATGGGTGTCCCCCTCCTCGGCGGGCGGGGACTCCGAGGGGCCGCCGATCTCCTGACGCGGCGCCTCCTGGGGCCGCTCACCGCCGGGCAGCGCTCCGGAGGCCCCGGGCCGCCCCTCGGCCTCCCCGGGGCGGTTCGGCAGCGCACGCACGCGACGGTGCGTCCCGGTGTCCTCCGAGGCGTGCCGATCCGGCTGCACGGTCAGCGCGGCCGAGGGGACCGACACCAGAGCGCGCACCCCGCGCCGGACCCCGGAGTGCAGGGTGACCTCGAAACCGTGCCGTGCCGCGATCGTGGCGGCCACGAACAGGCCGAGCTGCGAGTCCTCGCGCATGTGCGCCAGGTCGAATCGCGGGGGGTCGGCCAGCAGCGCGTTGGCCCCCTCGCGCTGCTCCTCGGTCATCCCCAGGCCCTCGTCCTCGATCTCCAGCGCCAGCGGGAAGCCCCGCCCCGCGCCCGAGGCGCCCCTGACCGTCACCTGGGTCCCCGGCGGGGAGAACGACGCGGCGTTCTCCAGCAGCTCCGCCAGCAGCCGCACCATGTCCGACGCCGCGTCGCCGCGCAGCCACAGATCCGGCACCGAGAGCACCCGTACCCGCGTGTAGTCCTCGATCTCGCCCACCGCGGCGCGCACCACCTCGTGCGCCCGCACCGGATCCATCGGCCTGTGGGCCGGGGCGTCACCGCTCAGCAGCATGAGGTTCTCCGCGTTGCGCCGCATCTGTGTACTGAAGTGGTCGATACGGAAGAGCGCGTCCAGAGTCTTGGGGTCGCTCTCCTCGCGCTCCAGGGAGTCCAGCAGCCCCAGTTGGCGGTGGACCAGAGCCTGGGTGCGCCGGGCGATGTTGCGGAACATGTTCCGCACGCCCGCCCGAACCTGGGCCTCCTCCACGGCCGCGGTCACCGCCGCCCGCTGGGCGTCGTTGAACGCCTCGGCCACGTCGCCGATCTCGTCCTTGCGCTCCACGCGCAGGTGCGGCACCTCGGCGTCCACGTCCACCGCCTCCCCGGCCCGCAGCCGCGCCGTCACCTCCGGAAGCACCACCCGGGCGTGGTCCAGGGTGCGCGAGCGCAGCTCCTGGAGACGACGTCCCACGCGCTGGGTGCCGCGCACGGCCACCACGCTTGAAGCCAGGGCCGCGAACAGGGTGATCGGGCTGCCGATCGCCGCGATCCTGATCAGGTCCGCGGCCTGCGCGTGGGCGAGGCCGACCACGTGCTCCATCTGGACCTGCTCGGCCTCGCGCATGAGCGTGTCGACCTTGGCGGTGGCGTCGTGCCACTCGTCGGCGTCGATGGGCAGGGACCGCAGCTCGCCGGGTCCGGTGCTGACCACGGTGTTCTGGAGCCGGTCGACCGTGCCCACCTCGGTCCGGGTGTTCACACTCAGGTACTCCGCCCGGTCGGAGTCGCTCAGCCCGACCACGACCAGGCCCCAGGTGTACTGCCGGGCACCGGCCGCGGCGGAGAAGCGGGTGTGGTCGGTGGGGCCGAAGGTGTCGGCGGCGTCGGCGTAGGCCACCACTGCGTCCTGCTGGTGGAGCAGTTCGCGGCTGCGCATGAACATCGCCAGTGAGCGCAGTTGGGGGCTCTGCTCGCTCCCGGCCTGGGCGGCCTGCCCGTCCCAGAAGCGCAGCCCGTACTCGATGGTCTCGTCGTAGAAGGCGGCAGCCAGGTCCAGCGACCACGTCCCGCGCGGAAGGCCGTCGATCCGCTCTCGGTGCTGCTCCAGCAGGAGCAGGTACTCCTGGAAGAAGCGGACCTCCGTGGACAGCTCGTCGCCGTCGAAGGCCTCCGTGCTCCGCGCCAGCGCCTCGACGGCCTCATCGGTGTCCCGCCTGGCGTCGTTCAGCAGCGCCGGGGCGGCACTGTTGCGGCCCGCGACCTCCATGGTGGCCAGGCGTTCCTGCTGGAGCCGGTCCACCACCTGGACCACGGATCCGCCGACGTCCTCGGTCAGCGCGGCCGTCGTGTGCAGGCCCCGGATGTCGGGCAGCAGGAGGCTGGTGGCTATGGCCCACAGCACCAGCAGGACCGTGCTGGGCACCAGGACGAGTCCGATCATCCTTGCGCGCAGTGATCGGCGTTTCCAGTTGAGCATGTTCCGCTTCCTGGGGGGAGGGGGAGCGCGTACGGGAGCGTCCGCGAAACGGGGGGGAACGCCCGAAGTATCAGAGAGTGAACCGTCTCACAGGTCGATGCGCAACACCAGAAACAGCCCCACCAGGAGAGGAATCGCTGTATGTGCAGGCCAGTGCACTTTAGTTCGTTTGTAACATCTAAAAAATCTACAACATAAAGGTGGCCGTTGTGTCCTACAGACAGAAACAAGACAATCGCGCGGCTACGCCGCACCGAACACACGAGAGCCCCGTGGCGGCGTGAAATCGACACCACGGGGCGGTACGGTGCCCGAGGACCCGAACGGACCGCAGCCGTTCGACCACCGATTGGCACCCGCAATGGCCCCATCGATCAGGGGAGAGGACCCATGGAACTCACCGACGACCAGATCCGCGAAGGCCTGGACCGCCTCACCGACTGGGAACTCGACCCCGACACCCCCGCCATCCGCCGAACGGTACGCCTGCCCGACTTCCCCGCCGCCATCGCCCTGGTCGACCAGATCGCCCAGGCGGCCGAGCAGGCAGGCCACCACCCCGACATCGACATCCGCTACAACACGCTGCACCTGTCCCTGTGCACCCACGCCGTCGGAGCCCTCACCGACAAGGACATGGCCCTGGCAGCACGCATCGACGAACTCGTCCCCACCACCTGAATCAGACCAACCGGGCCCGCCGCATCTTGCCCGACGCCGACCGCGGCAGCTCGGCCACGAAATCCACCGCACGCGGCGCCGCGTGGGTCGCGTAGCGCTCACCCACCCACGCCTTCAGCTCCTCGGCCAGCCCGGCACGCTCCTCCCGCCCCGGGGACAGCACCACCCGGGCACCGACCACCTGCCCGGCCAGGTCGTCATGGACCGCGTACACGCCGCACTCGGCCACCGCCGGATGCTCGTTCAGGACCGCCTCCACCTCCGCCGGGCCGATCCGGTACCCGTGCGAGCGGATCGCCCCGTCATCGCGCGTGGAGAAGTACAGCCACCCCTCGCGGTCCATGGTCCCGGTGTCACCCGTCAGGTAGTAGGCGCCCTCGGGAGTGAACCGCGCCTCCGCAGGCCCCGCCCCCTCCCAGTAGGAACCGAACCAGGCCAGCGGACTGCGCTCCAGATCCACGGCCACCCGGCCGTAGGACCCCGCGGGGGCCGGCTCGTCCGAGATCGCCTCCAGGACCCGCACCTCCCACCCCGGCAGGGCCGGACCGATCGCGCCGACCGCGTCCCCGCGCCCGACCACCCCCGCCTCCCCGTTGGGGATCCCCACACACCAGCCCAGCTCGGTCTGCCCGTAGTGGTCGCGCACGGGGACGCCGAACACGTCGGAGACCCAGTCGACCACGTCGGCGGCCAGAGGCTCCCCGGCACTGGTCAGACGCTGGACCACCACCTCCGGAGGCAGCGTCTTCGTGGCCGCCCGCAGCGTCCGGTAGGTGGTCGGGTCGGTGGCCAGGTTGGTGACCTGGTACAGGCCCAGAACGTCCAGGGTCAGCTCTGGGTCGAAGAACCCCGCGCGCAGCGCGAGGGAGCCGTGCCCGGCCAGCAGCGGCGAGATGACACCGTGGTAGAGGCCGTAGGCGGTACCGGGGTCGGCCGTGTTCCAGTACACGTCCTCGTCGTCCACCCCCAGCCCGTAGTGGTGGTAGGCGTGCATCGAGGCCAGGGCCCGCACCGGGACCGGCACCCCGCGGGGGGCTCCCATGGGGCCGGAGACGAACAGCAGGGCCATCGTGCCCGCGCCCCCGACGGCCGCATCCTCCACTGGTGCGGCGGAGCCCCGCGACAGCGAGTCCAGGGTGTGGTCGCCCTCCCGGAGCGGAGTGCCGCCGACGGTGGCGATACCCCAGTCCGCGGCGGCGCCGTCGGGCGCGTCGAGCTTGCCCCGGTAGGGGTCGTCGCACACCACCAGGCGGGCCTGTGACTGGGTGAGGCGCTGGGCGATGGCCGAGGGCGCGAAGGAGGGCAGGAGGGGGACCAGGACGGCGCCCAGGCGCCAGGCGGCGACGGCGGTGACGGTGAGGTCGATGCCCTTGGGGATGAGGGTGGCGATCCGGTCGCCCGCGGTCAGGCCGAGGTCGGCGAACCCGGCGGCCAGGGCGCGGGAGCGCTCGGCGAGTTCGCCGAAGGTGAGGACGGTGGCCCCGAGGGTGGGGCCGATCTCGGTGACGGCCACGGTGTCGGGGGCGTGGCGGTCGCACAGCAGGTGGGCCACGGCCGTGGCGGGGGTGTCGTAGGTGGCGAGCCAGTCCTGTATGCGGTGCGCCGGGTCGGGCATCGGTGGTCGTCCTCGGTCGTTTTGTTGTGTTGGCGGTGTACGTCAACACTATGCCCAGATGTGAGGTCGGCCTCACTGGTCGGGGAGGCGCGCGGTGGGTGATGATGTGCCGATGGACAGTGCTGCTGTGGTGAAGAGGTTCGGTCTGGGCGGGGATGTGCGCGCGTGGCTGGAGGAGGCCGAGGCGCTGCCGGAGCCGGCGCGGGCGCTGGACGTCCCGGTGGGGGAGCGGGCGGAGCGGGTGCTGGACCTGTTCGCTCTGGAGCCGGTGGACCGTGCCGAGGTGGGGGAGCTGTGGCCGGACGGGCGGTGGCCGTCGGAGCTGTGGCACCTGGTGGAGTGCATGTACCGGCGGCTGTGCGCGGACGCGGGACTGGCCGTGGGGGAGTGGCGGTCGTGGCCGCCGCTGGTGGAGGCGGAGGATCCGCGGGTGCGGGTGGCGTCGTTGTGGGCGTTCGCGGCGATGGTTGAGGCGCAGTTCGAGCGGCACGCCGCGTGGGGGATCGACCCGTCGGTGACGGCGGCGACGCTGGCGGACGTGGGCGTGCAGGTGGCGCGGTCGCGGCGGATGTTCGGCCGGTTGAGCCTGGAGCTGTCGGAGTGGGTGGCGACGCAGTTCCGGGGGCGGTTGTTCCGGGTGGGCGGCTTGCAGGTGGAGCCCGCGGTGCTGGGGGAGCAGGGGGAGGTGGAGTGGTACGCGCCGGGGGAGGCCCGGGCCCTGGGGGCGGGGATGGCGGCGGGCGATCCGTGTCTGCGGCTGCACATCCCCACCGGGGGGCTGGACCCTGTGGGGGTGGAGGGGTCGCTGGCGCGGGCGCGCGGGTTCGCGCGGGCGCACCTGGGGATCGATCCGGTGGTGGCCACGTGTACGTCGTGGCTGCTGGACCCGCGGTGGGGCGAGGTGTTGGGGGGCTCCTCCAACATCGTGCGGTTCCAGCGCCGGTTCACGCTGGTGGGTGGGGGGCGTCCGGGGGACGCGGACGTGTTCCGGTTCGTGTTTGGGCTGCCGCGGGTGGATGTGTCGGCCGTGGCGCGGGGGACGCGGTTGGAGCGTGCGGTGGTGGAGCGTTTGGAGGCGGGTGGCGGGTGGTCGGTGCGTACGGGCTGGCTGGCGTTGGGGTAGTCGGGTCAGATGGCCATGAGGGTGTGGGCCTGGGTGTCGGTGAGGTCGGCGCGGTCGCCGCTGTGGATGACGCGTCCGGCGTCCAGGACGGTGACGGTGTCGGCCAGGCGTAGGGCGACGTCGAGGTACTGCTCGACGAGCAGGACGGTGATGCCCTCGGCGGCGATGTCGGTGATGGCGGTCTCGATCTCTTCGACGATGGAGGGCTGGATGCCTTCGGTGGGTTCGTCGAGGATGAGCAGGGTGGGGTGGGCGACGAGGGCGCGGGCGATGGCGAGTTGTTGTGCTTGGCCGCCGGAGAGGAGTCCGGCGCGGCGGTTGAGGAGGGGTTTGAGGCGGGGGAAGCGGTCGAGGGCGTGGTCGATGAGGTGGGTGGGGCCGCGTTTGGTGGCGTGGTGGGCGAGGGTGAGGTTCTGGGCGACGGTGAGGGGGGCGAAGGTCTCGTGGCCTTGGGGTGCGTAGGCGATGCCGCCGTGGATGCGGGTGTGGGGTGGTTGTTTGGTGATGTCGGTGCCGTTGTGGGTGATGGTGCCGTGGGTGGGGGTGATGAGTCCGGCGATGGTGTTGAGGAGGGTGGTTTTGCCGACGCCGTTGCGTCCCATGACGCAGGCGATGGTGCCGGTGGTGATGGTGAGGTTGATGTCGAAGAGGACTTGGGCGCGGCCGTAGCCGGCGTTGAGGTTGGTGAGGGTCAGGTGGGGTGTGGTCATGGGGTGGCTTTCTGTGGGGTGCGGCCGAGGTAGACCTCTTGGACGCGGGGGTCGTTCTGGACGGTGGTGACGTCGCCGTGGGTGAGGATGCGTCCTTCGTGTAGGACGGTGACCTGGTCGGCGTAGCGGCGCAGGAAGTCCATGTCGTGTTCGATGACGATGATGGTGTGGTCGGCGGCGATCTCGGTGAGGAGTTCGCCGGTGCGGGTGCGTTCGTCGGCGCTCATGCCGGCGACGGGTTCGTCGAGCAGGAGCAGGCGTGGGTTCTGGGCGAGGAGCATGGCGATTTCGAGCCATTGGCGTTGGCCGTGGGAGAGGGTGGCGGCGGGGCGGTTGGCGTGGTCGGTGAGGCCGACGCGGTCGAGGTGGCGGGTGACGTCGGGTGGGAGGGTGCGGCGGCGTCGCAGGAGTTGCCAGGGGTGGAGGCGGGCGCTGGCGGCGAGGTCGACGTTGTCGGCGACGGTGAGTTCTTCGAAGACGGCGCTGGTCTGGAAGGTGCGGCCGATTCCGGCGCGCACGATCTGGTGTTCGCTGCGTTTGTTGAGGGTGTGGCCGTTGAAGGTGATGGTGCCGTGGGTGGGGCGTGTGCGGCCGGTGATGGTGTCGATGAGGGTGGTTTTGCCGGCGCCGTTGGGGCCGATGAGGAAGAGGAGTTGGCCTTCGTCGAGGTGGAGGTCGACGTGGTCCAGGGCGGTGAAGTCGCCGAAGGTGACGGTGAGGGTGTCGATGGTGAGCAGGCTCATGCGGGGCTTCCTGTGGTGGCGTCCTGTGGCGCTGGTGGTGTGGTGCGGGTGCGTGGGCGGGTGAGTGCGGTGGCGGCTTGCCGGGTCAGGCCGGCGAGGCCGTGGGGGGCCAGGGCGATGACGAGGACGAACAGGGCGCCTTGGAGGTAGATCCAGCCGTTGGCGAAGGTTTCGGCGAAGGTGGTCTCGGCGGCGTTGATGAGGACGGCTCCGGTGGCGGCTCCGGCGAGGGAGTAGCGTCCGCCGATGGCGACGGCGAGGACCATCATGATCGAGGGGATGACGCCGATGAGGGAGGGGGAGATGATGCCCATGATGGGGACGAAGAGGGCTCCTCCGATGCCGGCGGCCATGGCGGAGAGGGCGTAGGCGAGGGTTTTGACCCAGGTGGGGTTGTAGCCGAGGTAGCGGACGCGGTCTTCGGCGTCGCGGATGGCGATGAGGAGTTTGCCGTAGCGGCTGTTGTTGATGTGGCGGAAGAGGAGGTAGATGGCGGCGAGGGTGAGGACGGTGATGGTGTAGAGGGTGGTCTGGGCGGTGGGGGAGTAGAGGCTGTGTCCGGCGAAGACGGGGAAGTTGGTGAGTCCGTTGGTGCCGCCGGTGAGGTGTTGTTGGCCGATGAGGAAGATGACGAAGGCGGCGGCCAGGGCCTGGTTGAGGATGGCGAAGTAGGCGCCGCGTACGCGTTGGCGGAATACCGACCAGCCCAGGAGCGCGGCGGTGGCTCCGGGGACGAGGACGGCGGCGGCGATGGCGGTGGCGGGGTGGGTGAAGGGTTTCCAGAACCAGGGGAGTTCGGTGAGGCCGGACCAGACCATGAACTGGGGGAGTCCGGTGGTGTTGAGGGGGTCGGCGGCGGTGCTGGCCAGGGTCAGGTGCATGCCCATGGCGTAGGCGCCCAGGCCGAAGAAGACGCCGTGGCCGAGGGTGAGCATGCCGCCGCGTCCCCAGGCCAGGGAGATGCCCAGGGCGACGATGGCGTAGCACAGGTACTGGGCGAAGAGGTTGAGGCGGAAGGGTTCCAGCAGGAGGGGCAGGAGGAGGAGTGCGGCGGCGATGAGGGCGAGGAAGGTGAGGGGGCCGCGCAGGCGGGTGAGGAGTGCGGGGGCGGTGGTGGTCACGTGAGCGCCCTTGTCTTGACGGTGAACAGTCCTTGGGGCCGGGCCTGGAGGAGGGCGACGATGGCGGTGAAGGCGATGAGTTTGGCCAGGGAGGCGTCGGTCCATGCTTCGACGGTGGCGTTGAGCATGCCCAGGGCGAAGGCGGCGATGACGGTGCCGCGGAGTTGGCCCAGGCCGCCGATGACGACGACGAGGAAGGCGTCGACGATGTAGTTGGTGCCCAGGGTGGGCCCGGTGGGTCCGGTGAGGGTGAGGGCGACCCCGGCGATGCCGGCGAGTCCGGAGCCGATGAAGAAGGTGGTGGCGTCGACTCTGCGGGTGTTGATGCCGGTGACGGCGGCGAGGTCGCGGTTGTGGATGACGGCGCGCATCTGGCGGCCTTGGCGGGAGCGGTTGAGGTAGTAGGCGATGGCGGCGACGGCGGTCAGGGCCAGGGCGAGGATGAACAGGCGCGCGTAGTGGATGCGGATGTCGCCGAGGGTGATGCCTTCGGTGAGCCAGGGGGGTGCGGGTACGTCGACGTTGGGTGCGCCAAAGGTGTCGCGGGCGGCCTGTTGGAGGATCATGCCGATGCCGAAGGTGAGTAGGAGGGTGTCGAGGGGGCGTCCGTAGAAGTGGCGGATGAGGCCGAGTTCGAGGAGCCAGCCCAGGGTGCCGGTGACGGCGAAGGCGACGGGGAGGGCGACGATGAGGGAGTAGGCGGGGTTGACGCCGATCCAGGCGTGGAGGACGTAGGCGGTGTAGGCGCCGATCATGATGAACTCGCCGTGGGCCATGTTGATGACGCCCATTTGGCCGAAGGTGAAGTTGAGGCCGAGTGCGGCGAGCAGGAGGACGGCTCCGATGGCCAGGCCGACGGGGAGTTGGGTGATGAGGGCGTCCACCGCGGCTCCTTTCCGGGGGTGGGGCGGCCGGGACTCCTGTCCCGGCCGCCGGGGGAGGGCGGGGTCAGCCGGTGAGGTCGGCGGCCCAGTCGTAGCCGGTCAGGTAGGGGTCGGGGGTGATGGGTTCGGGGGAGGTCCAGATCTCGTCGATGAGGCCGTCGTCGTTGATCTGTCCGATGCGGGCGGTCTTGACGACGTGCTGGGTGTCTCCGTCGAGGGTGATGGTGCCTTCGGGGGCGTCGATGGTGATGCCGTCGAGGGCGGCGCGGACGTCGTCGACCTCGAAGCTGTCGGCTTCCTCGACGGCGGCCTTCCAGAGGTAGACGGCGTTGTAGGCGGACTGCATGGGGTCGGAGGTGACGCGGTCGGCGCCGTAGGTGTCGGTGAAGGCTTCGACGAATCCGGTGTTGGCGTCGGTCTGGGTGCTCTGGTAGTAGTTCCAGGCCGTGAGGTGGCCGGCGATGTTGTCGGCGCCGATGCCCTCGACCTCTTCTTCGGCGATGCTGACGCTCAGGACGGGGGTGGCGTCGGGGGTGACGCCGGCTGAGCGCAACTGCTGGAAGAAGCTGACGTTGGAGTCGCCGTTGAGGGTGTTGAAGACGGCGTCGGGTTCGGTGCGGGCGATGTCGTTGGTGATGGTGGAGTATTCGGTGTGGCCGAGGGGGGTGTACTCCTCGGCGGTGATCTCCATGTCGTGGGCGTCGGCGTAGGCGTTGATGATCTGGTTGGCGGTGCGGGGGAAGACGTAGTCGCTGCCGACGAGGTAGAGGCTGGTGTGGCCCTGTTCGCGCAGGTAGTCCAGGGCGGGGATGATCTGCTGGTTGGTGGTGGCGCCGGTGTAGACGATGTTGTCGGAGGCTTCGAGGCCTTCGTACTGGACGGGGTACCACAGCAGGCCGTTGTTGCGTTCGAAGACGGGGAGCATGGCCTTGCGGGAGGCGGAGGTCCAGCCGCCGAAGACGGTGGCGGCGCCGTCGGACTGCAGGAGTTTTTCGGCGCGTTCGGCGAAGGTGGCCTCGTCGGAGGCGCCGTCTTCGATGACGGGTTCGATCTGGTGGCCGAGGACGCCGCCGTCGGCGTTGATCTCGTCGATGGCGAGTTGGACGGAGTCGCGGACGGTGACCTCGCTGATGGCCATGGTGCCGGACAGGGAGTGGAGCATGCCGACGGTGACGGTGTCGCCGTCGGTGCCGCCTGTGGTGGCGCCGCCGCAGGCGGTGGTGAGCAGGAGGAGCGCGGTGGCGGCCGCGGTGAGGGTGCCTCGGCGTGTGCGTGCCATGTGTGTCCGTCTCTGGGGTGGGGGTCAAGGGGTCTTGTAGGAGGCTGGTGGGGGGCTGTTTCGTGGGGCGTGTCGGCGGGTTACGTATACATTCCGGTATCCGGTGCGGGTGTTAAAACGGTGTGGTGGGCTCCGCGCAGTGTTCTACTTGACATAATGTGCATTATCGGCGTTATGGGAGTACCCGTGGGGTAGGGGTTGCGGGCTCTTGGGTCGGCTGGGCAGGCGGCGGCGTGTCCGGGTGTCGCCGTGTGCTGTCGTGTGTTTCGGGCGCCGCCGCGCCGGGTGGCGCCCGTCGGCGGCGATGTGCTGCCGCGGCGGCCCGGTTCGCCGTCGGCTGTGCCGTGGTGCGGGCGGTCCGGCTGTGTCGGGAGGCCTGGCCTGGGCCGGTTCTGTGTCCGGTCCCCCGGAACCCTTCCTTCGCCCAGTTTGATGCATAAATGATGTTATGCATGATTTTGTGTCTCTTTGGTGTCTTATGCGTGTTGCGTGGTTGTTCATTTCTGAATGACTGAACCTTCTTGCCGGTTCGTGCCTGGCGGCCGGCCCCGCGCGCCCCTTCTGCGGCCCGTGCGGGCACCCCGCTCCCCCGGCCTGTGTGGTCCGTGCGTGGCGATTGGAGCGCAAAGCGATGGAATGATCACCCTAAGTAGTAATCGGTTGTCGGTGCGCGGTCGCGGCACGTCCTCTGGAGCGCGCCCCCGGCGGCGGCTACGGTGGCCGTTGGCGAGGCCTCCCCCGCGCAGTACCCGGTCCTGCCCCCGCGCCGCCGTACGGACGACGAACCACCGGGGAGGAGGGCCGCCATGGCCCTGGACCAGGACGAACTCGAACGCGTCGACGCCTACTGGCGGGCGGCGAACTACCTGTCGGTCGGGCAGATCTACCTGATGGACAACCCGCTGCTGCGCACGGAGCTGGTCCCCGAGCACGTCAAGCCCCGGCTGCTGGGGCACTGGGGCACCTGCCCGGGACTGAACTTCTGCTACGCCCACCTCAACCGGGTGATCCGCGAGCGCGGCACGGAGATGATGTACGTGATGGGACCCGGCCACGGCGGTCCGGCGGCGGTGGCCAACGCCTGGCTGGAGGGCACCTACAGCCATGTGTACCGGCACGTGTCCCAGGACGAGGCGGGGATGCGGCGGCTGTTCCGCCAGTTCTCCTTCCCCGGCGGTGTGCCCAGCCACGCGGCCCCGGAGACGCCCGGCTCGATCCATGAGGGCGGCGAGCTGGGGTACTCGCTGGCGCACGCGCACGGCGCGGCTCTGGACAACCCGGAGCTGGTGGTGGCGTGTGTGGTGGGCGACGGGGAGGCGGAGACGGGGCCGCTGGCGGCGAGCTGGCACGCCACCTCGTTCCTGGACCCGGTGCGCGACGGTGCGGTGCTGCCGATCCTGCATCTGAACGGGTACAAGATCTCCAACCCGACGGTGCTGGCGCGCATCCCCGAGCGGGAGCTGGAGCTGTTCTTCGAGGGGCTGGGGTACCGGCCGCTGACGGTGTCGGGGGACGATCCGGCGGCCATGCACGGGCGGATGGCGCGGGTGCTGGACGAGGCGATGGACATGATCGCCGACATCCAGGGGGCGGCGCGCTCGGGCAGGGCTTCGCGGCGCCCGGCGTGGCCGCTGGTGGTGCTGCGCTCCCCCAAGGGGTGGACGGGCCCGCGCGAGGTGGACGGTGTTCCGGTGGAGGGGACCTGGCGCGCGCACCAGGTGCCGCTGGCGGGGGTGCGCACCGACGCCGCCCATCTGCGGATGCTGGAGCGGTGGATGCGCTCCTACCGGCCCGAGGAGCTGTTCGGCGGCGACGGGGCGCCGGCGGCGGTGGTGCGGTCGGCGGTGCCGGGGGCCGGTCGGCGGATGAGTGCGTCGCCGCACGCCAACGGCGGTCTGCTGCTGCGGGACCTGGTGCTGCCGGACTTTCGCGGCTACGCCGTGAAGGTGGGCGGTCCCGGTACGGGCGCCAGTGAGCCGACGCGGGTGCTGGGGTGTTTCCTGCGGGATGTGGCACGGGCCAACGAGGGGGCGTTCCGTCTGGTGGGGCCGGACGAGACGGCGTCGAACCGGTTGGCGGCGGTGTTCGAGGCCACCGACCGGGTGTGGCAGGAGGGTTTGGAGGGCACCGACGAGCACTTGGGGCGGCACGGGCAGGTGATGGAGGTGCTCAGCGAGCATCTGTGCCAGGGCTGGCTGGAGGGGTACCTGTTGACGGGGCGGCACGGTCTGTTCAGTTGCTACGAGGCGTTCGTGCACATCGTGGACGCGATGTTCAACCAGCACGCCAAGTGGTTGAAGGCCTCGCGGGCGCTGCCGTGGCGGCGGCCGATCGCGTCGTTGAACTACTTGTTGACCTCGCATGTGTGGCGCCAGGACCACAACGGGTTCACGCACCAGGATCCGGGGTTCTTGGATGTGGTGATGAACAAGCCGGCGGAGCTGGTGCGGGTGTACCTGCCGCCGGACGCGAACACGCTGCTGTCGGTGGCCGACCACTGCCTGCGTTCGCGTGACTACGTGAACGTGGTGGTGGCGGGCAAGCAGCCGTCGCTGGACTACCTGTCGATGGAGGAGGCGGTGGCGCACTGCACGCGCGGGATCGGGATCTGGGAGTGGGCCAGTACCGAGGGCGGTGGTGATCCGGACGTGGTACTGGCGTGTGCCGGTGACGTGCCGACGCTGGAGACGGTGGCGGCCGCGGCTCTGCTGCGGGAGCTGTTCCCGAGTCTGCGGGTACGGGTGGTGAACGTGGTGGACCTGATGCGGTTGCAGCCGGCCAGTGAGCACCCGCACGGGTTGAGCGATGCCGAGTACGAGGCGCTGTTCACCACGGACCGGCCGGTGGTCTTCGCCTTCCACGGGTATCCGTGGCTGGTGCACCGGCTGGTCTACCGGCGGCGGGGACACGCGAACCTGCACGTGCGGGGGTACAAGGAGGAGGGCACCACGACGACGCCGTTCGACATGGTGATGCTCAACGACCTGGACCGGTACCACCTGGTGATCGACGTGATCGACCGGGTGGAGGCGCTGGCGCGCAGTGCGGGGCACGTGCGCCAGCGGATGGTGGACGCGCGTCTGCGTGCGCGGGCCCATACGCGCGAGTACGGCCAGGACCCCGAGTGGGTGCGGGAGTGGGCGTGGCCGTACTGATGCGGGTGCTGGTGGTCAACGCCGGTTCGAGCAGCGTGAAGCTGAGTGTGGTCGAGGGGCGCGAGGCCGTGGTGTGGGAGCGGTCGGTGCCGGTTCGGGCCGGTGCGTGGGACGAGGCGGCGGTGGAGGGGGCGCTGGCGTCTCTGCCGGAGGTGGACGCGGTGGGCCACCGGGTGGTGCACGGGGGCCCTGACCTGGTTCGCCCCGTGGTGGTGGACGGTGGGGTGGTGGAGTACCTGGAGTCTCTGGTGGGGTTGGCGCCGCTGCACCAGGAGGCGGCGCTGGCGGGGATCGCGTCGGTGGGGCGGCTGCTGCCGGGGGTGCCGGCGGTGGCGTGTTTCGACACGGCCTTCCATGCGACGCTGCCTCGGGAGGCGGCCACGTACGCGGTTCCGGAGCGGTGGGGGGTGCGCCGGTACGGGTTCCACGGGCTCTCGCACGCCTACGCTTCGCGTCGGGCGGCGGAGTGGGTGGGCGGTGGGCGTGTGGTGGTGGCGCATCTGGGGGCGGGTGCGTCGCTGGCGGCGGTGCTTGGGGGGCGGTGTGTGGATACCACGATGGGGTTCACTCCGTTGGAGGGGCTGGTGATGGCGACCCGGTCGGGCAGTGTGGATCCGGGGCTGGTGGTGTGGCTGGTCGAGCACTGCGGGATGTCGGCCGAGCGGGTGGGGTGGGAGTTGGAGCACGCGTCGGGGCTGGTGGCGCTGGCGGGGACGGCGGACATGCGGCGGGTGGTGGAGCGCGAGGCGTCCGGTGACGGTGTGGCCGGGCTTGCGCTGGGGGTGTACGTGCACCGGTTGCGGGCGCAGGTGGCGGCGATGGCGGCGGCGCTGGGCGGGTTGGAGGTGCTGGTGTTCACCGGGGGTGTGGGTGAGGGGTCGGCGCGGGTGCGGGCGCTGGCCGCGGAGGGGCTGGGTTTTCTGGGTGTGGGGGTGGACGGGCAGGCCAATGCGCAGGTGGAGGGTGAGGGTGAGGTGAGTGCGGCGGGTGCGCGGGTGCGCACGTTGGTGGTGCGTGCGCGTGAGGACGTGGAGGTCGTTCGGGGGGTGCGGGAGGCTCTGGGCGGGTGAGGGGGTGTGTCCGGGGAGCGGCTGGGCTCTAGGTGGTGGGGAGGACTGCGAGGGCCTGGTCTTGCCCGGGTCCTCGCAGTCCTTGTGGCGGGTGTGCCGCTCCTTTAGTCGAGGGCGTCGAGGGCGGCGACGATGTCGGTCGGTTCGGCGCGGGTGGTGTAGTCGGTGTCGGTGAAGGCCCAGCGGATGGTGCCGTTCCTGTCGATGACGTAGGTGGCGGGCAGGGGCAGGGTCCGGGGGTGGCCGTCGTTGACGCGCTGGAGGTCGAAGCCGAACTTGTCGTAGACGGCCGCGAGGTCGTCGGGAAGGTCGAAGGCGAGCCCGTAGTTCCTGGCGGTCTCGGAGCCGATGTCGCTGAGGACGTCGAAGGCCAGGTCGTGTTTCTCGGTGAGTGTGAGGGACTCGTCGGGGATTTGCGGGGAGACGGCCACCAGGTGGGCGCCGCGTGCGGTGATGGCGTCGTGGTGCTGTTGGAGGGAGCGCAGGGCCATGTTGCAGTAGGGGCACCAGGCGCCGCGGTAGAAGGTCAGGACGACCGGTCCCTTGGCCAGGAGGCTGGTCAGGGAGAGGGTGTGTCCGGTGGCGGAGGGAAGGCTGAAGGGTGGGGCTTGGGCGCCGACTGCCAGCGCGTGGTCTGCTTGGCCCGAGTTGGCGAGTTCTTGACTGGCTCTGTGCATGATCTCGCGGATTTCGGCGGGGATGTCCTGCTGTCGTGCTTGGTAGAAGTTGCGCAGTTCGGTGTTGAGGGTGGTCATGGTGCCGGGTTCCTTCCCAGTGGTGTCTGCGTCCCTATCTTGGAATGTTCGTTCCAAGATAGGGTGCGCGGTGGGCACGTGCCAAGCCGTGTGGAACGAAGAGCGGGAGGGGCGACTACACTGCCATGAGCCCGGCGCCGGGACCCTCGTTCCCCGCGCGTGCCGTTCGCCGGCTTGCGGTGCCGCGGCGGGTGCGAATTACCGTGGAGTCCGCATCGAGTTGGCGGGGGGGCGAGCCGTGCCGGACGTCAAGCACTTCGATCCCGACGCCGTTCTGGAGACCGTGGCGCACCTGTTCTGGCGCCTGGGAGTGGATTCGACCGGGATCCAGGACGTGGTGGCCGCGACCGGGCTGAACCGGTCCAGTCTGTACGCGACGTTCGGCGGCAAGCAGGAGCTCTATCTCTCGGCCCTGCACCGCTATCTCGAACTGCGGTCCCGGCCGATGCTGCGCTCTCTTGCCGGGGAGGGGTGCGGGCTGGAGACCGTGGCCGAGTTCTTCTCCGGACTGGTCGAAGCGCGCTGCTCAGGTGAGTACGCCCGCTGGGGGTGCATGGTCTCCAACGCACACCTGGGTGCCGAGAGCTCCGAGCCCGGGGTCCGCGCCGTCCTGGAGCGGCATCACCGGGAGCTGCGGGAGGCGATGCACACAGCCTTGGCCGCGGCCGAGGAGCAGGGCCAGCTCGCTGCCGGGGTCGATCCCAGCGCCTACGCCGACGTGCTGGTGCTGCTCGCCTACGGCATCAACCTGCGTTCGCGTGCGGGCGCTGCTGCCGAGACGCTGCACCGGGCCGTGGAGGCGGCTCTGGCGCCGATCGCCGCCCGGTCAGTGGCCTCGTCGGAGTCCGGCCGCTGAGGGGCGCTGTTCCTTTCGTGCGCGGCCCTCCCCCGCTGCCCCGGTGGTGTGGGCGGGGCGGGGTTTCGGGGATGCTGTGGGCATGGGTGCTGAACTGGTGGCGTTGGAGGCGGTGGAGCGTTATCTGGTGGCGCGGGGGGCGGCCAAGCCCTCTGCGCACACGGTGGCGGCCTACCGGCGGGATCTGCGCGGGGTGTTGGAGTGTGTGGCGCGGGTGCTCGGGTGCGGTGTGCAGGAGGTGGTGGTGGGGGTGTTGGACGCGTCGGTGCTGCGGGCGGCGTTCGCGGAGTTCGCGGCGGATCGGGCGGCGTCGAGTGTGGTGCGTGCGTGGTCGACGTGGAACGGGTTCTTCGGGTTCTGGGTGTCGGAGGGGGTGGTGGGGGGCAATCCGATGCCGGCGGTGCCGCGGCCGCGGGTGCGGCCCTCGGGGCCCAAGCCGTTGATGGGTGAGGACACGCCGGAGCGGTTGTTGGAGGCGTTGGCGCGGGGGGCGCGTCGGGGGCGTGATCCGTGGCCGGAGCGGGATCTGGCGGTGTTGGCTCTGGCGCTGCTGACGGGGATGCGTTCGGCGGAGATGCTGGCGTTGCGGGTGGATTCGGTGGGGGGCCGGCCCGGGGAGCGGCGGATCCGTGTGGTGGGCAAGGGTGGTGGGGAGCGGGTTCTGCCGATCGAGGTGCCGTTGGAGGTGCTGTTGGAGGCGTATCTGGTGTCGCGGCGGGAGCGGTTCGGTGCGGTGCGGGGTGGGGACCCGTTGCTGGTGGACCGTCGTGGGCAGGGGTTGCGCCGGGGCGGGTTGCAGTATCTGGTGCGCCAGTGCTATCGGCATGCGGGGGTGCACGACCGGGTGGCGCGGGGGACGCTGGTGCACGCGCTGCGGCACACGTTCGCGACGCGGTTGGCCGAGGACGGGGCGTCGGTGAGTGAGATCATGCGTTTGCTGGGGCATGCGTCGGTGGCCTCGTCGCAGGCCTATATCGAGGTGACGGCGCGGGCGCAGCGGGAGGCGGCGGGGGTGAACCGTACCTATGGGGTGGTGCGTCGGTTGGTGGGTGGAGGTGAGGGGGCTCCGGGTGCGGGGGGTGCTGGCTAGGCTGGGGCGGGTGAGTGATGGTTTCGTGGTGTCGACGGTCAATGTGAACGGTTTGCGTGCCGCTGCGCGCAAGGATCCGGGGTTCGTGTCGTGGCTGGGGTCCACGAGTGCGGATGTGGTGTGTCTTCAGGAGACGCGGGCGGAGCGCGAGCAGTTGGCTCGGGAGGTGGTGGCTCCGCCGGGTTGGCATGTGGTGCTGGCTCCGGCGGCGGCGAAGGGCCGTGCGGGGGTGGCGGTGTATTCGCGGGCGGAGCCCGATGCGGTGCGGGTGGGGTTCGGCGCGGCGGAGTTCGCCGAGGCGGGCCGGTATGTGGAGGTGGATCTGGGCGCGGTGACGGTGGCGAGCCTGTATCTGCCCTCGGGTGAGGTGGGGACGCCGCGCCAGGAGGAGAAGGAGCGGTTCATGGACGCTTTCCTGCCGTACCTGGTGGAGCGCCGGGGGCAGGTGGAGGCGCGGGGGCGTGAGCTGGTGGTGTGCGGTGACTGGAACATCGCGCATCGGGAGGCGGATCTGCGGAACTGGCGGGGAAACCGGAGGAGTTCGGGTTTCCTGCCGCAGGAGCGTGCGTGGTTGTCGCGGGTGTTCGGTGAGGCGGGATATGTGGATGTCGTTCGTTCGCTGTTTCCCGATCGGGAGGGGCCGTACACGTGGTGGTCCTATCGTGGGCGTGCGTTCGACAATGACACGGGTTGGCGGATCGACTATCAGGTGGCGACGCCGGGGTTGGCGGCCCGTGCGGTGTCGGCCCGGGTGGAGCGGGCGGCCGCCCATGGTGAGCGGTGGTCGGATCATGCTCCGGTGACGGTGCGGTTCGGGGGGTGAGGGGTCTGTGATGGGTGTTCCGGTCGTGTTGGTGCACGGGCTGCGGGTGTCGGGCAGTATGTGGCGTCCGCAGGTGGAGGTGCTGCGTGCTCAGGGGCGGACGGTGGTGGCGCCGGATCTGCCGGGGCACGGGGCGCGTCGGGGTGAGGCGTTCTCGGTGGGTTCGGCGGTGGATGCGGTGCTGGCCGCGATCGACGGGGTGGGGGGCCGTGCCCTGTTGGTGGGGTTGAGTCTGGGGGGGTTTGTCTCCATCGCGGCGGCTGGGGCGGCGCCGGGGCGTGTGGCGGGTCTGGTGGCGGCCAGTTGTACGGCCAAGCCGGCGCAGTCGTTGGCGCAGGTGTACCGGATTCCGTCGGTGTTGATGGATCGGTTGCCGGACAAGGGTGCGGCGGTCAATGAGCGGTTTCACCGGTTGATGCTGCGTGAGGGTGCGGCGGAGGCGGTGTTGGGTGGTGGTCTGGCCGTGGAGGCGGCGACGTCGGTGATCGATGAGATCTCGGAGTTGGACGCGTTGGCGGCGTTGCGGGCGTATCCGGGGCCGGTGTGGTTGATCAATGGCTCTCGGGACCATTTTCGGATCCATGAGAGGCAGTTCTTCGAGGCGTGTGTGGACGGGCGGTTGGTGAATGTGCCGCGGGCGGGGCACATGGTGAGTTTGGACCAGCCGGAGAACTTCGCGGCGATCGTGGCGGATGCGGCTGATGTGGTGTCGGTGCGTGAGGTGCGGCGCGGGTTGGACTCGGGTGGTGGTGCTCTGGTGGAGGGCGGGGACGGTTAGTGGTGGGCGGTGCGTGTGGGGGGCGGTGCGTGGCACCGCCCTTGGTGTTGTGCGGGGTCAGGCGGTGCGGGTGGTGTGGGGGGCGGTGGTGGTGCGGTTTGGGGCGGGTTGGGGGGTGTGGAAGTAGATCATGGGGTTGCGTCCGGGTGTGTGTACGGGGGTGTGCAGGCCGAGTTCCTTTTTGAGGTCGGTGATGGCCTGGTGGTGGTGGGGTGCGCGGGCGGCGGAGGCGGTGAAGTAGTCGGTGGTGTGGGCGGTGAGCCAGTTGAGGACGACGGCGCCTTCGGTGAAGGGCAGGGTGTGGCGCTGGTGGAAGACGTCGTGGACGCTGACGGGGGTGCGGGGGGCGAGTGTGGGCAGGAGGTCGCGGGTGTACCAGCGGGCGAAGCGGCCGTTGTGGGCGGCGTCGATGAACAGGTAGTCGGTGGGTGAGGGCAGCAGGTGGGTGTTGGTGCGCACGTCGCCTTTGGTGAAGGTCCAGCGGGTGGCGGCCAGGTCGTGGGGGACGTGGCGGGGGGCGTGGTCGACGATGTCGAAGGAGTGGAGGTGGCCGGTGCCGTTGTCGCGCAGGGCGGCGAGGATCCAGGTGGTGGACCAGCCGTAGTAGGTGCCGATCTCGACGACGTTGCGGGGGGTGTGGTGGCGGATGAGGAGGTAGGTGATCTCGGCTTCGATGTCGTCGAGTTGGGGGGTCATGGCGGGGTCGGCGGTGCGGTGGTGGTGGCGTTGGGCCTGGCGTAGGCGGGCGAGGTCGTCGCGGTGGGTGCGGTAGAGGTCGAGGATGTGGTCGAGGGTGGTGGCCATGTCTGCGTCCCCACGTGGGTGGTGTGTGCGTGTTGTGGGTGCAGAAAGTAGCAGTGTGGCGGCTTTCTGTGCTGGCGGTGGGGTTTTGGTGGTGGTTCGGGTGTGTTGTGGTGGCGGCGATCGAGGGGCTGCGTGAGGCGTTGGTGTCGGTGCCGGTGAGCGGCCGGGTGCTGGGGGTGCGGGCCGGAGGAGTTGGCGGGTTCGCGTGGTGGCGTGCGGTGACTCGACGGACGCGTTGGGTGGCTTTGCGTGCTGTTACGGCTTTTTGACGCTAGGGTGCACCCAACCGTTGAGAGGAGCACCCCCCGTGCGACATGTTGTCGGCTTCCTGTTCGGTCTGATTCTGGGCCCTGTGCTGGTGCTCGCCTGCGGGTGGGTGTTCCCCCGCCTCAAAGGCGTGTACGCCTCCGGTGCGCCCGTGTGGGAGGGGTCCGCTCCGGTGGCGCTGGCGGGCCTGGCCGGTGTGGGGCTGGTGGTGGCCCTGCTGGTGGTCCCCTCGCGGCTGACGCCCATGGCGGCGCTGGTCTCTGCCCTGGCGGTGGGCGGGCTCAGTGTGCTGTCGCTGGTGCGGGCGGACCTGTTGGAGCGCCTACCGGAGTCGCTTCCCGGTGCGGAGGGGGCGCTGTCGCTGCTTCCGCTGGGGGTGTTCGTCCCGCTGGTGGTGGTGCTGGTGGCGCCGGTGTTCTCGGGTGCGCGCTGGCGGGGTGAGGAGGAGGACGACGAGGTGACCACGGAGGAGTACTTCGAGGGCCTCTACGAGGAGGGCGGGGGGCGCCGTTCCACGGACGTGTCCTCCGCGCCGGGAGGGCGGCACGCGGTCGGGTAGGTCCCGCTCGCCGCCTCGTCCGTGGGCCGCCGTACCCGTGGGGTGCGGCGGCCGCGTGCTGGGTGCGGGCTCAGCGCCAGGTGGGGCCCCAAGAGGAGCTGCGGGAGACGTCCTTGGGCATGGGCGGCAGGAACGTCGAGCCGCGGGGGTGGGGCCGGACGGGTTCGTCTTCGGCGGGTACCGCGGGAATGAGGGTGGTGGCCGGTTCGGGTTCCGGGGCGGGGGCCGGTTCGGGTTCGGGCAGCGGTGCGGGGGCGGCCGTCTCGGGTTCGGCGGTCCAGGCGACGGGTTCGGGCAGCGGGGTGGGGTCCTGGGAGGGCAGGGCGGGTTCGGAGGGGGCGATGCGCCGCCACCACTGGGCGGCCTCCTCGTCGGGCAGTTCCGATTCCACCTCCAGCCAGCCGTGCACGTGGCTGTGGCGGCGTCCGGCGTTCCAGGAGCGGGGGTAGGGCTGTTCGTCGAGGATGAGGACGCGTTCGCCGTCCAGTGAGGGGATCTCGGCGGGCATGCCCTCGTTCCACACCCAACTGCCGTCGTGGGCGACCAGGTTCCACCATCCGCGGACGGTGCGGGCCTGGGGGTGGACGTCGCCGTCGCGGTAGGCGGCGCTCCATCGCGGGTCGGGGGGGTCCCCTTCCAGGCCCTGGCCGCCGGGGCCGATGAGGGCGTCGGCGAGCAGGGTGTGGAGTTGGAAGTTGTCGCCGATGCCGTCGAAGAGGACGCGGAAGGCGCGGCGGGAGGCGCGGTCCAGGACCAGGGCGTTGGTGGCCTCGGCCATGCGCAGCAGGGCGCGGATGTCGTCGAATTCGGGCAGGTGGGCGCTGAGCTGGTTGGCGATGGCGACGAGTTCGGCGTGCAGGGCGGGGTCGCGTCTGATGTGGCTGCGCACGCTGGTGTGGCTGAGCATGGTGCGCGCGGCCAGGCCGTGGCGGCGGATGGTCCACCAGCACATGGTGGCGCCGGGGGCGTCGGTGCCCAGGTCGGCGGCGACGCGCTCCTCGGCTTGGGCGGTGACGCTGTCGGGGTCGGGGGGTGCGTCGGGGCCGGTGTGTTCCCAGGCGCGGGCGAAGACGATGGCGCCGCGGCCCATGGAGCGCAGGCGGTGGAGGATCTCGATGCCGGTGGGGCCGGGGTCGGTGCCCATTTCGACGAGGGCGCCGGCGATGACGGAGAGGTCGGCGAGGATGCCGGGGGCGGCGTGGTTGCCGGAGATGAGGGGGGTGAGGGCTTCGAGGGCGAGTTCGCGTTCGTCCACGGGGATCTGCGTGGCGAGGGTGTAGACCTTGCGTACCGCAGGGGGGAAGTGTTGGGGGTCGGTGGCGACGGAGGCGTCGATCAGCTCCTGGAATGCGGCGCGAAACTCGTCGACCATGAGACCGTCCCCTTTCTCGACACGAACAAACCTAATGTACTGGTCAGCGGTGGATCGAACGTTAACGTACTTTTTTGTGTTCGATCGGAGGTTTCGTTGGCGATCTGATATGCGGGTGTGGTCGCGGCGTGGCCCGCGGTGGGTGCCCGGCCCCTCACAGGCCCAGGCGGGTGACGGCGTTGTCGTCGAGGGGGTTGGCGGTGCGGATGTAGTCGTGGACGGTGCGCGGGTTGGTCCAGCGGCCCTGGCGCATGATCTCGCGGTCGGTGGCTCCGGACAGGGCGGCCTGGGTGGCGAAGCCGGCGCGCAGGGAGTGGCCGCCGAAGGCGTCGGGGTCCAGGCCGGCGCGGCGGGCGTAGCGTTTGACGACTTCGCCGACGGCGCGTCCGGACATGGGGCGGGTGGAGACGCGGCCGTGGCGGTCGATGGTGGGCAGCAGGGGGCGGCCGGTGCCGTCGGCGAGGGGGACGGCGTCCAGGTCCTGGCAGCGGTGTGCGGCGGTGGGGGGCTGGTCGTGGGCGGTGTGGGCGAGCTGGTCGGTCCAGTCGGCGAGGGCGCACACGGGGCAGGTGGTGCGGTGGCGTCCGCGCGGCAGGGCGACGGTGGGTGCGTGGCGGCCGTCCTGATCGGTCTTGGAGTGGGTGATACGCACGAGCAGGGCGGGGGCGCCGGTGGCGGTGTCGGTGTGTATCCGCAGGTCGTCCAGGGTGAGGGCGGCCAGTTCGGTGCGGCGCAGGGCGCCGGCGAAGCCGGTCAGGAGCAGGACGGTGTCGCGTCGGCGTGCGGGGCGGGTGGGGTGGGTGTCGGGGGGGCGTACGGCCAGGAGGGCTTCGAGAGTGGGCAGGTCGACGGGGTTCTTGCGTGCGGGGCGGGCCTTGCGGGTGCGGCGGATGCCGCGCAGGGTCATGCGTACGACGTCGGCGCGGGTGGGGGCGGGCAGGCCGTGGGCGGCGTGGACGGCGGCGATGGCGGCGCTGCGGCGTTCCAGGGTGGCCGGTGCCAGGGCCCAGCCGGTGCCGTCGGGGGTGCGCGCGGCGGCGCAGGTGGCGAGGTAGACGGCCACGTCGACGGGGTCGGCGGGCAGGGAGCGGCGGCTTTGGGTCAGGCACCAGGCGGTGAAGGCGGTCCAGTCGGTGCGGTAGGCGCGCAGGGTGTTGGGCGACTGGGCGCCGGCCAGGTAGCGGCCCAGGGTGTGGGCCTGTTCGGTGTCGAAGCGTTCGCGGACCTGGTGCAGGGTGCGGGTGTCGATGAGGGCGGCGTGGCCGGTGTCCTCCAGGCGTTGGAGGACGGGGGCGGGCAGGTCGGTGGTCTCTGGGGTGCGCACGGGCTCAGGGGGTGAGGTCGGTGGTCAGGGCGGCCCACAGTTCGGCGGGGGTGACGGTGAGCAGGAGGGGGGTGGCGGTCAGGGCCAGGGCGGCGGTGAAGAGCAGGGCGGGGACGGGGCGGCGGGTGAGGGCGGCGGTGGCGGCGGCGCAGGCGGGCAGGGCCAGGCCGGTCAGGAGCAGGGCGGCCAGGGAGGTGCGCAGCGCGGTGAGGGGGGCGGTGCTGCCGGGGGCGGCCGGGTGGAGGGTGGCGTCCATGGTGTTGAACAGCAGGGCGGCCAGGCTGGCGGGGGTGCCGATGAGCCAGGTCAGGCCCAGGAGGATCCACAGTGCGGTCAGGCGCCGGTCGGGCGGGTCCTTGATGATGAGGGGGGTGCGGCGCGGGCGGGTCGGGGCTGCCTCCTCGGCGTGGGAGGGGTGGTGGTCGGGCACGGGTGGTCCTCCTGGCCTGGGGCGGTGGTGGGCAGGTTACCGGCCCCAGCCGGTCAGGTGCAGGGCCGACACGAACACCACGGGCCAGGCCAGCAGGGTCAGGGACCACAGGGCGCCGCGGCGGTCTCCGGCGACGGTGGCGACGGCGGCGGCGAGGAAGGGCAGGCCGACGGCGGCGGCGAAGGCGAGGGTGAACCATTCGGCGGCCGAGCCGTCGTGGTCGACGGCGCGCAGTCCCATGAGGTAGCCGGTGGGTCCCAGGGCGAGTGCGGCCAGGGCCAGCAGGGCCAGGACGACGCGGATGCCGGTGGGGTGGCGGGTGTTGTGGCCGCCGCTGGGTGCGGGAGGACGGTCAGACACGGGGGCCGTTGGTGCCTTTCGGAGCGTGTGGCGGTCCGGGGTTCGGTGGGTGCGCCCGCGGCCGGGGCGCGTTGGTTAAAACGTACTCCACCGGTGCCGGTGGGTGGGACCGGCCGGGGGTCAGGTGTGGGGCCAGGGCCGGGCGCCGGTGGTCAGGCGGGTGAAGCCGGCGAGCAGGCGCAGTTCGTCGACGGTGCGGGGTGTGGTGGCGAGCAGGTCGGGCGAGTAGGTGAGGACGGCGAGGAGGCGGGCTCGGGAGAGGGCGACGTTGAGGCGGTTGCGGTCCAGGACGAAGGCGGGGCCGCGGGTGGTGTCGGCGGCGTTGGAGGCGGTCATGGAGCAGATGACGGCGGCGGCCTCCTGGCCTTGGAAGCGGTCGACGGTGCCCACGCGGATGCCCTCCAGTGCGGGGGTGGTGCGGGCGGCTTGGGCCAGGGCTCGGCGCAGGGCGCGTACTTGGAGGTTGTAGGGGGCGACGACGAGGATGTCGGTGCCGGTGAGGGGGCGGGGGGTGTGGTCGGGGCCGTCGGTGAGGCGGTGGGTGGTGAGGGTGCGGGCGAGGGCGACGACGGCGTCGGTCTCTTCGGGGCTGTGGGTGGTGCGGCCGGTGTGGGTGACGGGGTGGGTGTAGATGCCGGGTGGGGTGGGTGTGAGGGTGCGCTGGGTGGTGGTGGGGTGGGCGTGCAGGTGTCCTTGGTAGGACAGGTCGGAGACGGCTTGGCAGACGTCGGGGTGCATGCGGCGGGTCTGGTCGAGGAAGTAGCCGCGTGCGGGGTCGATGAGGGGGGCGGTGCCCATGAGGTGTTGGAGGGCGGAGGCGTCGGCGCCTTCGCCGTGGGTGCCCTGGACGACCTGGGGCAGTTGGCGGGGGTCGCCGAGCAGGACGAGGTTGTGGGCGGCGGCGGAGGCGGCGAGGGTGTCGGCGAGGGCGAACTGTCCGGCTTCGTCGATGATGAGGACGTCGAGGGGGTCGGCGACCATGGCGGCGTTGGTCATGGCCCAGGCGGTGCCGCCGATGAGTGTGGGGCGGCCTTGGGCGGTGTGCTGGGTGCGCCAGCGGGCCAGGGCCTGGGGGGTGGCGGGCTGGTCCCAGGGCGGTGCGGGTTCGGTGGCGTCCTTCTTGGTGTTCTTGGCGCGTTTGGCGGCGGGCAGGTTGACGCCGGCGGTGGTGGCGGTCTCCAGGGCGGCGTGCATGAGGTTCTCGACGGCTTTGTGGCTGGTGGAGCAGACGCCGATGGTGCGGCCCTGGCGGGCCAGGTGGGTGATGAGTTGGGCGGCCAGGTAGGTCTTGCCGGCGCCGGGCGGGCCCTGGACGGCGAGGTAGGAGTGGTCGAGGGCGTCGGCGGCGGCCAGGGCGGCGGTGATGGGGTCGCCGCCGTGGTCGGCGGGTGCGGGGAGGGGGCCGCGGTGGGTGAGGCGGGGCGGGGTGCGGCGCAGGACGTCCAGGCCGGGGTGGTGGGGCCAGCCGGGGAGGGTGTCGACGGCGGTGCGTGCGGTGAGTTCGAGGGCGCCGTCCTTGGGGCGGGGGTTGACGGGGGCGCCGGGTAGGACGGCGATGGGGGGTCGGGAGGTGGTGGTGTCGGGGTCGCCGGTCTCGGTGAGGGTGAGGGTGTCGGCGGCGGTGTCGGTGACGGTGGCCTGGGTGGTGGTGGCGTTGTGTCCGGGGGCGGCGGGGTAGAGCAGGTGGACGTCCTGTCCGGGGGTGAAGGGGTGGGGGTGGGCGGTGTCCAGGCGCATGGTGATCTCGCGGCGGGCCTTGCGCTGGCGTCCGGTGGGGGGGATCCACTCCCCCGTGCGGACGCGCCAGGGGACGGCGCAGTCGGTGTCGGTCTCCAGGTCGGTCAGGGGTGCGCTGGTGCGGCGGTAGTGCTCGCGCCAGGGCGGGAGGTTCTCGCGCTGGTAGTAGCCCACGAGGGCGGCGAGTGTGGCGCGGGTGCGGGCGTCGTCGTCGCGGTCGGCGGGGGCGGTGGGGACGTCGGCGAGCAGGGGTTGGGTGAGGGCGTCCAGGCGGGCCTGTTTCTCGGCGCGTTTGCGGGCGCGTTCGGCGTCGTCCTCGGTGAGTTCGATCTGGGTCGGGGGGCGGCCGGTGATGCCCTGGCGGGTGCGGTGTTCTTCGAGCCAGTCGCGCAGGCGGGCGGTGGAGTGGCAGTCGTCGCGGTTGTAGGCGGCGATGTCGTCCAGGATGCGGGTGGCGGTGCGGTGGTCGCCGCCGCGGTGGGCGGCCTGGTAGGCGGCGTAGGCGTCGATGGAGGAGGTGGCGGTGGTGACGCCGCCGCTGCGGGTGGCGGGCAGGTAGAGGGGTTCAAGGTATTTGATGGAGTAGGAGCGCTGGGAGACGCGCAGGCTCTTGCGGACGACGGTGTACAGGTCGATGAGGCGGTTCTCGCGCAGGAGGCGGTTGACCTCCTCTTCGCGGGTGGCGTATTCGGAGCTGAGGTGTTTGAGGCGGTCGGCCTCGTAGGAGGCGTAGTGGTAGATGTGGGCGTTCTCGTCGGTGTCGATGCGGCGGCATGCGAAGTCGACGAAGTCCTCCAGGGCCTGTTTCTCCTGGGCGCGGTCGTGGGCCCAGAAGGCGTGGAAGGTCTCGTGGCCGTGCTCGTCCTCGGTGGTGGCGCCGAAGAGGTATTCCAGGCCGCGGCCGTCGTCGCGTGAGTGGTAGGGGTAGCCCTCCATGTCGAAGAAGAGGTCGCCGGGGCTGGGGGCGGGCAGGCTCGCCAGGCCGTCGGGGGCGAACACTTCGGCGGTGACGGTGCCCTGGGGGTCGGCGGGGGTGCGGGTGGTGTCCTGGCGGACCTGGAGGGCGGCTTGGGCGCGCAGTTGGTCGAAGGTGCGCTGGGGCAGGGTGGCGGGGCGCTGGTCGTCGCGTGCGGCGGCCAGGGCGTCGATGGTGTGCACTCCGGCAGTGGTGAGTTTGGTGGCCTGGTCGGTGCGCAGGCCGGCGACCAGGGACAGGTGGCGGGCGGCGGTGCGTCCTTGGCCGCACCAGGTGGCGTAGCCGCAGCCTTCGCAGGCGGGTCGGGGCTGGCCCCAGGTGGGGGTGGGCAGGGCAGGGGGGCGGGCCAGGCGGGTGGTGAGGCGCTGGGTGAGGCGGTCCAGGACGGGGAGGAAGTCGTGGGTGGGCAGGGTGTGGGTGCGGCCGTCGCCGGTGAGCAGGTGCATGTGTGCGGGTGTGCGGCCGGCGGTGTGGCCGGTGGCGTGGGCGTAGGCGGTGAGTTGGACGACGGCGTCGGGGCCGGGGCGGTGGGCGAGTTTGGTGTCCCAGGGTTCGTAGGTGTGGGGGCCGTCGTGGTGGGGGCGGGGCCGGCCGGTGGCGGGGTCGAGGTCGGAGCGGATGAGGAAATCGGCGCGGCCGTGGAAGGCGACGGTGTCGGTGAGGGGGTGGTGGAAGCAGCCCTGGTAGATGGCGGGGGCGCCGGCGTCCATGGCGGCGGTGGTGGCTTTGGCGGCTTGGGTCAGGGAGGCGTCGTCGGGTTCGGGTGGGCTGATGCGGACCAGGTCGGGGCCCAGCAGGGTGGTGAGGCGGTCGAGTTCGGCGTGTTCGTGGTCGTGGCCGTGTTGGGCGATGAGGGGGTCGATGTCCTCCGGTGTGGGGGCTCCGGGGGTGTGGGCGGCCAGGGCGGCTTTGAGGGCGCTGCGGTGGTCGCACTCCAGGGTGTCGACGAGGTCGCTGGGTGAGACGACCCAGCCGGTGGTGGTGCGGAACAACGCGGAGGCCCTCCTGGTGGTGGTGTGGTGGGAGGGATTGTGCCACGTCGGGGTGACCGGTGCGGGGTGGTCGGCGGAGGGTGGCGCAGCGCGGCGCCCCGCCTCCCGGGGGGAAGGGCGGGGCGCCGTGGGGCGGTGGCGGGTCCGGTCAGCCGACGACCTGCCAGTCGACGGTGCCCACCCCGGCGGAGATGGGGAAGATCTGTTCGAAGGCGGTGGTGGACAGGTCGAGGCAGCGTCCGCTGATGAAGGGGCCGCGGTCGTTGATGCGCACGGTGACGGAGGCGCCAGTGCCGGGGTTGGTGACCTGGACCATGGTGTTGAAGGGCAGGGTCTTGTGGGCGGCGGTCAGGGCGCTGGGGTCGAAGGTCTCGCCGTTGGCGGTGGCCGATCCGGCGAGCTCGGCGCCGTAGTGGGAGGCCTGGCATGTGCCGCCCTGGCCGGTGGGCTGTGGGTCCTCTCCCCCGCCTGCGGCGGGGGCCGGGTCGGGTTCGGCGGGGGGCAGGGCGGGGCCCTGGGCGGTGGCGCTCTGGTGGGCCTGTTCGGTGGCCTGCCGGGCCTGCTGGGCGGCGTCGGGGTCGGGTGAGGCGGCGCTGGTGAGGGGGTCGGGGTCGGCCTCGGGGACCAGGGTGGCGCTGGTGGCCTGGTCGGGGTCGGTGAGCAGGACGGCGGCGGTGGCGGTGCCGCCTAGGAGGAGGACGGCGCCTGCTGCCGCGGTGGTGATGGCGGCGGTGCGTCTTCTGCGTTTGCGCGCGGCGGCCTGGCGGGGCCCGGGTGCGGGGTGGGGTTCGGTCGGCGGCTGTGCGGCGGTGTGGTGTGTGTCGGTGTGTGGGCCCACGGTGGTCCTCGCAGAAGGTGGCGACGGGGTGTGCGGCCGCCGCGGTGGGTGCTCCTGCGGGTGGCGTGGCAGGGGGCGTTCGCGGTGCGGGCCCCGGGTGGGGCGCGGCGGGCTCGGCCGTGACCGCCGACGTCGGGTGTGTGCTCGCGCGGGGTCTGGCCGCTGAGCCTAAGGGGTCACGCGCAGGTAACAGTACCCGAAAGGGGGGGTTTGTGGAACTTCTCACGGCGGCGGGGCGGGCCGCTCCCCCGCCCCGCCGACCGGTGCGCTCAGACCGGCTGGGGGATGGCGGCCTGGCGGTAGCGCTCGGCCACGGCGTGGGCGATGCCCGGGTCGGGGCACAGGGGGGCGGCCACGGCGTCGGCTCCGCAGTGGGCGAGGCGGTCGTGGAACAGGCCGGGGGCGAGCAGCCAGGAGGCGATGGCCACGCGCTGGTGGCCCTGGGCGCGCAGGCGCTCGACCTGGTCGGCGACGGTGGGGGTGCCGGTGGCGATGTAGCCGCAGGTGACGGGGGTGCCCAGGCGGGTGGCCAGGGCGCGTGCGGCGGTGTTCAGCTCGGCCTTGGCCCGGGTGTCGGAGGTGCCGGCGCAGGCCAGGACGACGGCGTCGCCGGGGCGGTACCCGGCCTGGGTGAGGCGGCGCACGGCGGTGTCGGTGAGGGCGGGGTGGTGGCCCAGGGCGGGGGTGAGGACGGCGTCGGCGCGTCCGGCGTGGGCGAGCTGTTCGGGGATGTCGGTGCGCACGTGGTAGCCGCTGGCGAGGAAGGCGGGGACGACCACGAGGGGGCCGGGGGTGGCGGCCGCGACGTCGCCGACGGTGGGGGTGAGGACGTCGGCGAAGGCCAGGTGGGTGGGCTGGCGGGTGATCTCGGCGACGCGCAGGGCCAGGGAGTGGGCGATGGCGGTGCCGTGGGGGCGGCGGGTGCCGTGCACGGCCAGGATGAGGGCGGGGTGTCGGTTCAACGGCTGCATTCGTCGGTGTCCAGGGCTAGACGGTAGCCGCGCTTGACGACGGTCTGGATGATCTTGGCGTCGCCCAGGGCGGTGCGCAGGCGGGCCACGGCGGTCTCCACGGCGTGGGCGTCGGCGTCCTCGCCCAGACAGGTGAGCAGGTGGGTACGGTCTCGGACCTGGCCGGGGCGGCGGGCGAGTTCGCGCATGAGGCGCATGAGGGTGGGTGAGAGGGCGTGGACGGCGCCGTCGACGAGGACGGCGTGTCCGCGCAGGCGCAGGCGGTGTCCGGCGACGTGGAGTGTGGGGAAGCGGGCGGGCAGCTCTTCGGTGAGTTTGCGGACCTGGGCTCCGATGCGGGCGCGTTGGGGCCACACGGTGGGGATGTCGTGGGCCATGAGGGGGCGGGCGGTGACCGGGCCCACGCACATGGCCAGGACGTCGCCGCGCAGGGCGTTGACCAGGGCGCTGCGCTGGTCGAGGGTGTGGGCGCGCTGGAGGAGCCCGGCGGCGGCGGGTGCGCTGGTGAAGGTGACGGCGTCGACGCCACCGCCGGTGATGGTGTCGATGAGGCGGTCCAGGGGGGCGGTGTCGGCTGGCTGGGTCCAGCGGTAGACGGGGACCTCGACGACCTCGGCCCCGGCCAGGCGCAGTGCGGCGGTGAAGTCGGGCAGGGGTTCGCCGTGGAGCTGGATGGCCACGCGCAGTCCTTCGACGCCTTTGTCGAGGAGGTAGTCGAGGACTTCGGCGGAGGATTCGGAGGGGGGCGACCACTCCTCGTTGAGGCCGGCGGCGCGGATGGCGCCCTTGGCCTTGGGGCCGCGGGCCAGGACGCGGGAGCCGCGCATGGCGGCCAGGAGGGGTTCGGCCATGCCCCAGGTCTCGCAGGCCTCGATCCAGCCGCGGAAGCCGATGCCGGTGGTGGCGATGACGACGTCGGCGGGGCGGCGGGTGAGTTCGGTGGAGACCGCGGCCAGGCGCTGGTCGTCGCTGAGGGGGACGATGCGCAGGGCGGGTGCGGCGACGACCTCGGCGCCTTTGCGGCGCAGCAGTGCGGTGAGTTCGTCGGCGCGGCGGGCGGCGGTGACGGCGACGGTGAACCCGGCCAGTGGCGCGGTAGTGGGCGGTGCGGGTGCGGTGGGCACGCTGCTGGTCACGGTGTTTCCTCTTCGCTGGCGCGGGTGCGGATCTGGATGGTGTCGCCGGTGGTGCGTACGGGCCAGGTGGTCAGACGGGTGTCGGGCTCGTCCAGGCTCTGCCCGGTGCGCAGGGAGAAGACGTTCTTGAGCATGGGCGAGGCGATGGTGGGTTCTCCGGCGCGGTCGCCGACGATACCGCGTGAGAGGACGGCCGCGTGGGTGAAGGGGTCGATGTTGTCGACCGCGTACAGTTCGTCGTCGCGGGTGCGGAAGAGGGCGGCCTGGCGGCCGTTGGGCAGGAGGACGGCGACGCCGTCGGCGGGTGCCAGGCGCTGGGCGGGGCAGGCGTTGATCCAGGTGTCGGTGTCGGTGGCGGTGGTCATCGGGTGGCCTCCTGGGGTCGGGCGGCGGGCATGCCGAGGTTGAGGGGTGTGCCGGGGATGGGCTGGTCGCGTTCGGTGGTGAAGGTGATGGTGGGGTCGGGCGTGTCGGGGGCGTTGGCGAAGGAGACGAAGCGGGAGAGCTTGTCGGGGTCGGCGAGGACGTCGGCCCATTCGTCGCTGTAGCCGGCGACGTGGCGCTCCATGGCCTGTTCGAGCTCTTCGCCGATGCCGAGGGAGTCGTTGACGACGACGTCGCGGAGGTGGTCGAGGCCGCCTTCGAGGGCTTCGATCCAGGGTGCGGTGCGCTGGAGGCGGTCGGCGGTGCGGATGTAGAACATCAGGAACCGGTCGATGTAGCGGATGAGGGTTTCCTCGTCCAGGTCCGAGGCGAGGAGTTCGGCGTGGCGGGGGGTGAAGCCGCCGTTGCCGCCGACGTAGAGGTTCCAGCCGTTGTCGGTGGCGATGACGCCGAAGTCCTTGCCGCGGGCTTCGGCGCATTCGCGGGCGCATCCGGAGACGGCGGACTTGAGCTTGTGGGGTGAGCGCAGGCCGCGGTAGCGCTCTTCGAGGCGGATGGCCAGGCCGACGGAGTCCTGGACGCCGTAGCGGCACCAGGTGGTGCCCACGCAGGACTTGACGGTGCGCAGGGACTTGCCGTAGGCGTGGCCGGATTCGAAGCCGGCGTGGACGAGGCGGGCCCAGATGGCGGGCAGTTGTTCGAGGCGGGCGCCGAAGAGGTCGATGCGCTGGCCGCCGGTGATCTTGGTGTAGAGGTTGAAGTCGCGGGCGACCTCGCCGATGACGATGAGCTTGTCGGGGGTGATCTCGCCGCCGGGGATGCGGGGCACGACGGAGTAGGTGCCGTTGCGCTGCATGTTGGCGAGGTAGCGGTCGTTGGTGTCCTGGAGGGTGGCCTGTTCGCCGTCGAGGATGTGGCCGTTGCCCAGGGAGGCGAGGATGGAGGCGACGGCGGGCTTGCAGATGTCGCAGCCGTGGCCGGTGCCGTGGGCCTCGATGAGGGCGGAGAAGGTCGTGGTGTTGGTGGCCTGGATGATCTCGACGAGTTCGGCGCGCGACTGGGGGAAGTGTTCGCACAGGGCCTTGGACTGTTCGATTCCGGCCTGGTCCAGGAGCTGCTTGAGCATGGGTACGCACGAGCCGCAACTGGTGCCGGCCTTGGTGCAGGCCTTGAGGGCGGGCACGTCGTGGTGGCCCTCGTCGATGGCTGAGCAGATGGCGCCCTTGGTGACGGCGTTGCAGGAGCAGATCTGCGCGTCGTCGGGCAGGGCGTCGGCGCCGATGGCGGCACCGCCGTCGGGGGTGATGAGGGCGAGGGGGTCGCCGGGCAGGGGGGAGCCGACCAGGGGGCGCAGGGTGGCGTAGGCGGAGGCGTCGCCGACGAGGATGCCGCCCAGGAGGGTGGTGGCGTCGTCGGAGATGACGATCTTGGCGTAGCGGCCGCTGGCGGCGTCGTTGACCACGACGTCGAGGGCGCCTTCGGTGCGGCCGTGGGCGTCGCCGAAGCTGGCCACGTCCACGCCCAGGAGCTTGAGCTTGGTGGAGGTGTCGGCTCCGGTGAAGGTGGCTTCGCCGCCCAGGAGGCGGTCGGCGACGACCTCGGCCATGGCGTTGCCGGGTGCGATGAGGCCGTAGACGGTGCCGTTGTGGTTGGCGGCCTCGCCGATGGCGTAGATGTGGGGGTCGCTGGTGGTGCAGGTGTCGTCGATGGCGATGCCGCCGCGTTCGCCCAGGGCCAGGTCGCTGGAGCGGGCGAGGTCGTCGCGGGGGCGGATGCCGACGGAGAAGACCACCATGTCGGCGTCCAGGTGGGTGCCGTCGTCCAGGAGCAGGCGGGCGGCGCGGCCGTTGGGGCCCGCTTCGATGGCGGTGGTGGCGGCGCCGGTGTGGACGGTGACGCCCAGGTCGCTGACCAGGTTCTTGAGCAGGGCGCCGGCGCCTTCGTCGATCTGGGCGGGCATGAGGTGGGGGGCGAGTTCGACGACGTGGGCGTTGAGGCCGAGCAGGCGCAGGGCGTTGGCCGCTTCCAGTCCCAGCAGGCCGCCGCCGATGACGACGCCGGTGCTGGCGTCCTTGGCGGAGGCGGTGATGTGGTCGAGGTCTTCGATGGTGCGGTAGACGTGGCAGCCGGGCAGGTCGTGTCCGGGGATGGGGGGGACGAAGGGGGTGGACCCGGTGGCCAGGACGAGGCGGTCGTAGGGCAGGGTGCGGCCGCTGTCGGTGGTGACGGTGCGCGCGGCGCGGTCGATGGCGCTGGCGCGTTCGGACACGTGCACGTCGAGGTGGTCGCCGGTCTGCTCGCCCAGGGAGAGGTCGTCGGCGGTGGCGCCGTCGAAGTAGGAGGACAGGGCGACGCGGTCGTAGGCGGTGCGGGGTTCCTCGCCGACGATGGTGGTGTGCCACTGGTGGTCGGTGTCGCGGTCGCGGAGGGCCTCCAGAAGTCGGTGGCCGACCATGCCGTTGCCGATGACGACGAGTTCTTCCATGGGGTGCGGGCTCCTGACGGGTGCGGGGCGGTGTCTGTGTTTCAGGCAACCGGGAGGGTGTTACCCGCGCGTCAGGCGATTGTGACGGCCACGTTTCGTTGTGCTGTCACCGCAGGTGAGAGATGCGTGATCGGTGGGGTGGCGTGGGTCACTGCGGTGGGTGTCGGGGGTGGTGGGGCGGGGTGGGTGTGGTGGCGGTCACTGATCGGGCGGGGGATCGGTGGTATGACCGGGCCGTCCCGACGGCCGAGCGCAGGTTCCACGAATACGTGGAGCGGCGGTCCAAGGAGGAGGAGCGATGAGCGGATACAGCGCATGGGACCGTGACGGGTACGTCGACCGTGTGGGAGGGCCGCAGGAGGCGGAGAAGCGTCGGCGGGAGCTGCTGGCCAGGGCCGACGCGCAGTGGCTCGTCCGGATCCGCGAGGAGCGCGGTCTGACCCAGGCCGACGTGGCCGGGCGGATGGGTGTGACCAAGGGGCGTGTCAGTCAGATCGAAGAGGTGTTCACCGTCGAGGCGATCGCGCGCTATGTGCGTGCGCTCGGAGGCGAGCTCAGGCTCACCGCGGACTTCGACGGGTGCAGTTACACCGTGAGCACGGACCGGCTGGAGGCCTGCTGACGGTGTGAGCGGGCTGCCGCTCCCCCGCCCGGTGCCCGCCCCCGTGGGCGCGGAGCCCCTGCGAATCGGGGCATCGGGGCCTCTCCCGGGGGGAGAAACCCCTACCGTTGGGTATGTCGAGCGCGGATGCGGTAGGAACGGAAAGGCTCCTGTGGACGCTGTAGTGTTTCTCGCCCTGTTGGCGGGGTTCGTACTGTTGGTCGTCGGAGGGGAGTCGCTCGTCCGGGGGGCCGGCTCCCTGGCCCGGACGTTGGGCATGTCCTCGCTGGTCGTGGGGTTGACCGTGGTGTCCTTCACCACGTCGGCGCCGGAGCTGGCCGTCAGCACCGGGGCCGCGCTGTCGGGATACCCGGGGCTGGCCGTGGGCAACGTCGTGGGTAGCAACATCGCCAACGTCCTGTTCGTCCTGGGGGCGGCGGCGCTGTTCGTGCCGCTGCTGGTGCGCTCCCAGGTGGTGCGCACCGACATCCCGGTGATGGTGCTGCTGTCGGTGGTGGTGCTGGTGATGGCGCTGGACGGCACGGTGGGGCGCCTGGACGGCGTGGTGCTGGTCGCTGCCCTGGCGGTCTACATCACGGTCACGGTGGTGGTTTCCCGTCGGCGCGCCGCTGCCGCCCCCGAGGAGGAGGGCGGCGGTGAGGCCGACGACGGTTCCGGGCCGGAGCGCTCCGGCGGGCGGGCGCGGCGGGTCCTGGTGGATGTGGGGCTGGTGCTGCTGGGCACGGCCCTGCTGGTGGGCGGTGCGCGGCTGCTGGTGTACGGGGCCAGCGAGATCGCCGCGGCGCTGGGGGTGAGCGACCTGCTCATCGGGCTGACCGTGGTCGCCATCGGTACGTCCCTGCCGGAGCTGGTGACGTGTGTGGTGGCGGTGGTGCGGGGCGAGCGCGACATGGCGGTGGGCAACGTCGTGGGCAGCAACCTGTTCAACATCGGTGCGGTGCTGGGCCTGACGGCGGTGGTGGCGCCCTCGGGGATCGCGGTGGCGCCCGAGGCGCTGCGCTTCGACCTGCCGATCATGGTGGCGGTGGCGCTGGTGCTGCTGCCGCTCTCCCTGACCCGTCTGGGCGTGGCGCGCTGGGAGGGCGCGCTGCTGGTGGGGTTCTACGCCGCCTACATCGCCTACCTGGTGCTGGAGGCCACCGACCACGCGGCGCTGCTGCCCTACAGCGCGGCGATGCTGTGGTTCGTCATCCCGATCACCGCGCTGTGGCTGGTGTCGGTGGCCGTGTACGAGTGGACGACCCGGCAGCGGGGAGGAGGCCGCTCGGAGTCCGCCGCTCCTGTGGCGGTGGACGGGGACTGAGGGAGCGGGGCGGCCCCTGGTCGCCTGGCCCGGGGCAGGGCTGCGCCGTGCAAGGCGGGGCCCTGCCCCCTTCTGATGGGAGCGCGGCGGCGCCGCCGCGCGGGTGGGGCCGGGGTACGCCCCGCCGCTATGGCCCGGCGGCGGGGCGCTGGCACCGGTCAGCCGGTGGGCGCGGGGTTGCCCGAGTTCAGGTCGGCGAGCAGGGCGTTGACGTCGCGTACGCATCCACCGCAGCCGGTGGTGGCGCGGGTGGCGCAGGCGACGGCCTCGCGGTCGCGGGCGCCGTCCAGCCAGGCCTGTTCGATGTCGGTGCGGGTGACGGCGTTGCAGCGGCACACGAGGGTCTCTCCGCTGTCGGCGGGGCCGTCCTCGGGGGCGGCGGTGGGCAGGCCCTGGACGAGGGCGAGGCGGTCGGCGGGCACGGGCACGCCGGTGTCGTGGAGTTGGGAGACGGTGGCGGCGGCCTCGGGGAAGCCCAGCAGGACGGCGCCGACGACGCGTTCGTCGCGGACCACGAGTTTGGCGTAGCGGCCGCCGTGGGGGTCGCTGACGGTGACGGTGTCCAGGTCGGGGTGGTCGTCGTCCTCGTGGACGGTGCCGAAGGAGGTGAGTTCGATGCCTTCGGCCTTGAGGCGGGTGACGGGTGCGCTGCCGCGGTAGGCGGCGCTGGGGTCGGTGCCGATGAGGCGCTTGGCCAGGACGGCGGCCTGTTCCCATCCGGGCTGGACCAGTCCGGCGCCGCCGCCGGGGTGCTGGGCGCAGTCGCCGATGGCGTGGACGCGCGGGTCGGAGGTGGACATGCGGTCGTCGATGACGATGCCGTGTTCGGTCTCGATGCCAGCGGTCTTGGCCAGTTCGATGTTGCCGCGCACGCCGGCGGTGACGACGAGGACGTCGCCGGGCAGGATGCGGCCGTCGTCCAGTTCCAGGCCGGTGCCGGGGATCCAGCGGGAGGCGACCCTCCAGGAGTGGACGGTCACGCCCAGGTCCTCGTAGAGGTGGCCCAGGATCTTGGCGGCGGGCTTGTCGATCTGGCGGCGCATGATCCAGGGCGAGGACTCCACGACGGAGACGCGGGCGCCGCGGCCGGTGAGTCCGCGGGCGGCTTCCAGGCCCAGGACGCCGCCGCCCAGGACGACGACGGGGGCGCCGGGGCGCACCAGGGACAGCAGGCGCTGGCAGTCGGCGAGGTCGCGCAGGGCGGTGACGCCCTCTCCGGGGGTGCCGTCGGGGTGGGCGACGCCGGTGATGGGGGGGAGGGAGGCGCGGGCGCCGGTGGCCATGACGAGTTCGTCGTAGGGCAGGTGGGTGCCGTCGTCCAGGGCCAGGGTGCGCTGTTGGGTGTCGATGGCGGTGGCGGCGGTACCGGTGCGGACGGTGACGCCGGGTGTGTCGGGCACGGGCAGGCGGATCTGGTCGGGTGTGTAGTCGCCAGCGACGATGCCCGAGAGCAGGACGCGGTTGTAGGCGGGTTCGCTCTCCTGGCCGACGACGGTGATGTGGGCGCGTTCGCCCGCGGGGTCCAGGCGTGCGGCCTCCTCGGCGAAGCGGGCGCCGACCATGCCGTTGCCGACGACCACGATCTGGCGCGTGGGTGCGCTGGTCATGGTGTTCAACTGTGCCTCCTGGTGTGGGATGGGGCGTCCCGGGCGGCGTCGGCCGGGCGGTGGTCGGTTGCGGTGGGTGTTCAGGGCGCGGGGTCGGGTTCCAGGCGCACGGCGGCGACCTTGAACTCGGGCATGCGGCTGGTGGGGTCCAGGGCGGGGTTGGTGAGGTTGTTGGCGGCCTGTTCGCCCGCGTAGTGGAAGGGGACGAAGACGGTGTCCAGGCGGGCGGTGGGGGTGAGCCTGACGCGGGCGCGGGTGTGGCCGCGGCGGGAGGTGAGGCGGGCCCACTGGCCGTGGGCGAGTCCGGCGCGGGCGGCGGTGTCGGGGTGGACCTCGACGTAGGCGTCGGGTTCGGCGGCGGTGAGTTCGTCGACGCGGCGGGTCTGGGCGCCGGACTGGTAGTGGCCCATGAGGCGGCCGGTGGTGGCCAGGAGCGGGTAGTCGGGGTCGGTGTCCTCGGCCGGGGGGCGGTGTTCGACGGCTTGGAAGCGGGCGCGCCCGTCGGGGTGGGCGAAGGAGTCCAGGAACAGGCGGGGGGTGGGGGCGGAGCCGGCGCGTACGGGCCAGTAGAGGGCTTCGCCGTCGTCGAGGCGCTGGGGGGTGGCGCCGGAGTAGTCGGCGGCGCCGCCGGAGGAGGCGCGGCCGAGTTCGGCCAGGACGGTGTCGGGGTCGGTGGGGAAGCGTTGGGCGGGCTGTCCCAGGCGGGTGGCCAGCGCGGAGAGGATCTCCAGGTCGGTGCGCACGCCTTCGGGGGGCGCTGTGGCGCGGTTGCGGCGCAGGATGCGCCCTTCGAGGTTGGTCATGGTGCCCGACTCCTCGGCCCACTGGGTGGTGGGCAGGACGACGTCGGCCATGGCGGCGGTCTCGGACAGGACGAAGTCGGCGGCGACGAGGAAGTCCAGGGAGGCGATGCGGGCGCGGACGTGGTCGGCGTCGGGTGCGGAGACGGCGGGGTTGGAGCCGAACAGGAGCATGGCGCGGGGTCCGCCGCCGTCGCCGAGGGCGTCGAGGAGTTCGAAGGCGGAGCGTCCGGGGCCGGGCAGGGTGTCGGGGTCCACGCCCCACACGCCGGCGACGTGGGCGCGGGCGGCGGGGTCGTCGATCTTGCGGTAGCCGGGGAGCTGGTCGGCCTTCTGGCCGTGTTCGCGGCCGCCCTGGCCGTTGCCCTGGCCGGTGATGCAGCCGTATCCGCTGCCCTGGCGGCCGGGCAGGCCCAGGGCCAGGGCGAGGTTGATCCAGGCGGAGACGGTGTCGGTGCCCTTGGAGTGCTGTTCGGTGCCGCGGCCGGTGAGGATGTAGGCGGAGCGGTGGGCTGCGGCCCGGCCGAGGAGGTCGGCGGCGGCGCGGATCTGGGTGGCGGGGACGCCGGTGACCTGCTCGGTGTGTTCGGGCCACCATGCGGCGGCGTGTTCCCAGGCGCGGTCGAAGTCGGTGGTGCGGGCGGCGACGTAGTCGTGGTCGGTGTGGCCGCCGATGTGGGCGGCGTGCAGCAGGCCCAGGGCCAGGGCGAGGTCGGTGCCGGGGCGGGGGGCCAGGTGCATGCCGCCGCCCGCGAGGGCGGCCTGGGCGGTGGCGGAGCGGCGGGGGTCGATGACGATGAGGGTGGGCGCGGACAGGTGGCCCATCATCGGGGGCATGGTCTCGGCGGGGTTGGCGCCGGCCAGCAGGACGACCTCGGAGGTGCCGACGTCGGTGAGGGGGAAGGGCATGCCCCGGTCCAGGCCGAAGGCCTTGACGCTGCCGGCGGCGGCCGAGGACATGCAGAAGCGGCCGTTGTAGTCGATCTGGGAGGTGCCCAGTGCCAGGCGGGCGAACTTGCCCAGGGTGTAGGACTTCTCGTTGGTGAGGCCGCCGCTGCCGAACACCGACACCGTGTCGGGACCCGATTCCGCCCGGAGGGTGAGCAGGCGTTCGGCGATGTGGTCCAGGGCGGTGTCCCAGTCCACCTCGACCAGGTCCGCGTTGCGGTCTTTGCGCATCAGGGGCCTGGTGAGGCGGTCGGGGACGGTGAGCACCTCGGCGGAGGTCCACCCCTTGCGGCACAGGCCTCCCCGGTTGGTGGGGAAGTCGGCCGGGCGGGCGGTGAGGGTGCCGTCGTCTCCCGGCTGCAGGTGCATGGCGCACTGCAGGGCGCAGTAGGGGCAGTGGGTCCGTGTGCTCGTGTCCTGGGTCATCGTGCAGCGGTCTCCGTGGTGGTGGCGGCCTGGGTGGTGGTGGCGGTCAGGGCGGGGGTGCGCATGTAGACGAGGTAGGTCAGGGCGGCGCACACCAGGTAGTACACCAGGAAGGCGATGAAGCCGGGTGCGGCGGAGCCGGTGGAGGCGAAGGACTCGCGGAAGACGAGGTTGATGCCGACGCCGCCCAGGGCTCCCATGGCGCCGATGAGGCCGAGCATGGAGCTGGAGACGCGCTTGTTGAAGGCCAGGGTCTCCTCGCGGGGCGCGCCTTCGGCGATGGCGTTCTGGGCCTTGGCGGCGTAGATGGAGGGGATCATCTTGTAGGTGGAGCCGTTGCCGATGCCGGTGAGGACGAACACCACGATGAACGCGGAGACGAACAGGGCGAGGTTGTCGGCGTTGATGGAGAAGATGACCACCCCGGTGCCGGCGACCATGGCCAGGAAGTTGAGCAGGGTGACGCGGGCGCCGCCGAAGCGGTCGGCCATCTTGCCGCCGATGGGGCGGATGAGGGAGCCGATGGCCGGGCCGAGGAAGGTGACCATGGCGGCCTGGAGCGGCTGGAGGCCGAACTGGTTCTGCAGCAGCAGGCCGAAGGCGAAGCCGAAGCCGATGAAGGAGCCGAACGTGCCGATGTAGAGCACCGACATCATCCAGAAGTGGCGGTCCTTGGTGGCGGCCAGTTGGGCGCTGATGTCGGGCTTGGCGCTGGTGAGGTTGTTCATGCTGCGGAAGGCCACCCAGATGGCCAGCAGGATGAAGGGTACGTAGAACAGCGGGACGAGCGCTCCGCCTTCGACGGTGAAGACGGCGATGATGGCCAGGCCGACGAGCTGGACGGTGGCGACGCCGATGTTGCCGCCGCCGGCGTTCATGCCCAGGGCCCAGCCCTTCTCCTTCTCGGGGAAGAAGAAGTTGATGTTGGCCATGGAGGAGGAGAAGTTGCCTCCACCCACGCCCGCGGTGGCGGCCAGGGCCACGAACACCCAGTAGGGCGTCTCGGGGTGCTGGATGAGGTAGATGGCCAGCAGGGTGGGCACCAGCAGGGTGATCGAGGAGATGATCGTCCAGTTGCGCCCGCCGAACATGGGCACGGCCAGGGTGTAGGGGATGCGCAGGACGGCGCCGACGAGGGAGACGATGGACACGAGCAGGAACTTCTGCTCGGGTGCCCAGTCGAATCCGGCGGCGGGCGTCATGAACAGGGCGAGCACCGACCAGAAGCTCCAGACGGAGAAGCCGATGTGCTCGGAGAAGATGGACGCCCACAGGTTGCGTTTGGCGATGGGGCGGCCGGTGGTGTTCCAGAACCTGTCGTTCTCCGGATCCCAGTCACTGATCCAGTGCTTGCCTGTGCGTGTTCCGGCTTCGGGGGTCACGGCCGACCCTTCCTACTCGGTGGTGTTGACAAAACCGAAGGTAGGAAGGGCGCGTTGCCTGGAGGTGTCCGGTCGTAACACGGGAGAAACAGTCATCTCACCCGGAGGTCATCAGCGTGGTGAGAACCCCGTTCTTACTGCGTGTTTCGGGGTGCGCACAGTGCGGATATGGTGTTGGCCACGTTGTCCTGCTCCGTTCCTGGTCAGAGCCTTCGGGGCGGGCAGGGGCCGACGCGTCGGCGCAAGAGGGCTTGTTGGATAAAATCCCAGTTCACAAACGGTGTGAGACGCTCTGCGCCTGCATGATGGCGGCCGCTGTGGGTAGTGGCCCTGCCATGAGACTCGGAGAACGCGTACGTGCGATCGAGCGCGAGGAACGGCTCGATCCGGCGGCGGCCCGGCTCCAGGAGCTGGCTGACACGGTGCCCGAGGGAGCCGTGCGGGACCTGGTGAACGGTGTCCAACTCGGGCATCCGGTGCACCCGTTCGCGGTTCATCTTCCACTGGGCGCGTGGCTGTCGGCGACTCTGTTGGACCTGCTGCCCGGTGACCACCGCCGCGGAGCGCACGCCCTGATCAACGTCGGACTGCTGGGCTCGCTGCCGGCCGCGTTCAGCGGACTGGTCGACCTGTCCCGCGAGCACAAGCGGCACAAGCGCGTCGGCGTGGTCCACGCTGCGGCCAATGGCTGCGGGATGCTGCTTTTCGGGGCCTCCTCGCTGGCGCGTGCCCGCGGCCGGGACGGGTGGGGCCTCGCCCTGGCCCTGGCAGGTCTCGGCGCGGTCGGTGCGGGTGGGTCCCTCGGCGGCCACCTCGCCTACTACCGGGCGGTGGGCGCCAACCACGCGGACCAACTGCTCGACCGCATACCGGCGCAGTGGAGCGACGTCGGCGCCCTCGATGACTTCGCCGACGGCGAGTCGGAGCAGGCGTCGGTGGACGGGACGCCGGTCGTGGTCGTGCGGTCGGGTGCGACCGTGCGTGCCCTGCTCGGGACGTGCCCCCATATGGGCGCGCCGCTGGCGGAGGGCACCCTGGTGCACGGGTGCCTGCGGTGCCCGTGGCACGGCAGCGAGTTCCGCGTCGACGACGGGTCGGTCGTCCACGGGCCCGCGACGGCGGCGCTGGAGAGCCTGGAGACAGCGGTGGTCGGAGGCCGCGTCCGGGTCCGGCTCGGCGGGCTCCCCCCGCGCCGCGGAGACGGAGGGCAGGCGGGGGGAGAAGGAGATGGGTGACAGACGGCCGCCGGTGTCCGAGGGGGAGCGATCATCATCACCGGCTCGATCAACGGTCTGCGGGGCAATGACTCGCTGATCGACTACGCGGCGAGCAAGTCCGCGGTCATGAACCTGTCCCTGTCCAAGGCCCTGCGGGGTCGGGGTATCCGGGTGAACTGTGTGGCCCCGGGGCCGGTGTGGACGCCGCTGATCCCCGCGACGCTGGGCGAGCGCGGTACCGAGGGCTTCGGTGCGCAGGCGCCCATGGGCTGGGCAGCCGATCCGGACGAGATCGCCCCTTCGTACGTGTTCTTCGCGAGCGGGCGTCTCTCGTCCTGCTACACGGGTGAGACCCTCGCCCCGACCGGCGGAGAGATGCAGCCGAGTTGAAGTCGGCCCTCCCTCCGCCACACGGCGGTCGTCCGCGCCGTACCCGTGGGGCGCGGACGACCAAATATTCACAGATCCGTGAATTCAGGAGAACGTGTACTCTGGTGGCATGATCACCCTCGCCACCGACATCGACGCCCTGGCCCGCTTCGGCCGCGCCCTGGCCGACCCCCTGCGCTGCCGCATCCTGCTCGCCCTGCGGGAAAGCCCCGCACACCCCGCCGACCTCGCCGAACGACTGGACGTCAGCCGAACCCGCCTGTCCAACCACCTGGCCTGCCTGCGCGACTGCGGCCTGGTCGTCGCCGTACCCGTGGGCCGCCGCTCCCGCTACGAACTCGCCGACCCCCGCCTAGCCCACGCCCTGGACGACCTGCGCACCGCCGTCCTGGCCGTGGACACCGACCAGACCTGCATCGACGACCGGGAGGCGTGCCGATGACCGCCCCAACACCCACCGACCAGCGCCGCGCGAGCCTGACCCGACGCATCCGCCTCCTGGTCACCGCCACCATCGCCTACAACCTCGTCGAAGCCGCCGTCGCCCTGTCCGCGGGCGCCCTCGCCTCCTCCACCGCCCTCATCGGCTTCGGTCTGGACTCCCTCATCGAGGTGTCCTCGGCCGCCGCCGTGGCCTGGCAGTTCTCCGCCCGCCGACCCGAGGTGCGCCAGTCCCGCGAACGCCGGGCGCTGCGCGTCATCGCCGTGTCGTTCTTCGCACTGGCCGCCTACGTCACCCTCGACGCCCTGCACACCCTCCTCCTCGGCGGCACCGAGGCCGCCCCCTCACCCGTGGGCATCGCCGTCGCCGCCCTGTCGGTGGTGATCATGCCCGCGCTGTCCCTGGCCCAGCGCCGCACCGGGACCGCACTCGGTTCGGCCTCGGCGGTGGCCGACTCCAAGCAGACCCTGCTGTGCGCCTACCTGTCCGCGGCCCTGCTCGTGGGCCTGCTCGCCAATGCCCTGCTCGGGTGGGCGTGGGCCGACCCGACCGTCGCCCTGCTCATCGCCGTCCTGGCACTCAAGGAGGGCCGCCAGGCCTGGAAGGGCGACGGCTGCTGCGCCCCGGCCGGAATCGCCCTGGCCGCCGACCCCGGCACCGACGCGTGCGGCTGCGGCCCCGACTGCTCCTGCCACCACTGACCCGCGCGGCCCCGCCAAAGCCGCGCCCCGCACCGACCCCGGAAAGACCCCCATGGCGCTGACCGTCCTCCTCCTCTACCTGGCCGGCCTGGTCCTGGCCTTCGGTGTACGCACCCTGCTGGCCTGGAAACACACAGGCGACACCGGGTTCCGCCGCCCCGACACCACCCTCTCGAACCCCGCATGGTGGGGATCTGCCCTGTTCGCCGCGGCCCTGCTGCTCGGTCTGGCCGCACCCCTCGCCGCCATGACCGGCCTCCTGCCCGCTCCGCGGGCCCTGCTCCACCCCGTCACCGCCGCCAGCGGAATCGCCGCCATGACCGCCGGACTCGTCCTCGTCCTGGCCTCCCAGAAGGCGATGGGCGCCTCCTGGCGCGTCGGTGTCGAGGAAGGCGAGCACACCGACCTGGTCACCGGCGGCGTCTTCGCCTGGGTGCGCAACCCGGTCTTCACCGGCATGGGCGTACTCCTGGTCGGCATGGCGGCCGCCGTACCGACGGTACTGTCACTGGCCACCCTCACCGCCTTCACCGCGGCCGTCCAGATCCAGGTCCGCGCCGTCGAGGAACCCCACCTCCTGCGCACCCACGGGGGCGCCTACGCGGCCTACGCCGCACGCACCGGACGGTTCCTGCCCTTCCTGGGTCGCCTGGAGGACGACCGGACCGGCACCTGAGCAACACGCCGCTCCGCCGGCCGCCGGTTACCATGCACACCATGGACGGTGACCGGCGGAACCGGCGCGGCCCGCGCCTGGCCCATACCCTGGACCTCATCACCCGGGAGATCGGCGTCGCCTGGGCGCACACGTGCGCGCAGTGGCAGGCCCGCCCCGGTACCGCCGACGAAGCCGACCTGGCCGACCTGGTCGCCGGGCACCCCGACCAGTTCGAATGGCGTGTGGTCGAGGCCGCCCTGGCCCGGCTGGAGTGCCCGGCGTGCACACGCCCCCTCGGATCGGGGAAGCGGGGCTGCCCGCCCTGCGACGGGGCCGACGGGCTGCGCTTCGCCGCCCGCGAGAGCGACCGGCCCGCCGTCCCTGCGGGCAGCGAACACGCCCTGCACGTGGCGTGGGCGGTGAGCCGCACACCGCACCGCCACTCCGTGCGGGCGGTGTGCGGGTTCGAACTCGCCCTGCCCGGCCTGCACGCCGGAGAACTGCCCACCACCGCGCAGGCCCAACGCGCCCGCGCCCTCATCAACCGCCTCACCGAGGACCAGTGCCGACACGTATCGTCCTTCGACGATGTCCTCGCCCTGGCACGCTCCGCCCCGCCGCGCTGAGGGAGAGGGGCACCCCGGAAGGAGAGGCCGCTCGCCCGCGGTCGAAGCCGGGGGCGAGCGCCGCCGGGAACCGATCAGGGCCGGAGCGGGTCAATTCTCGGTGCACCAGGTTTGCAGCCGTGCCCGAGCGGTCAGTGTGAACACCGAAAGTAATCAATCATCGCTTTCCGTGATTCGGAGGCTCGGCCATGACCGACAAAGAGCAGGACGCCAAGAACCGGCTCCTGGAAGCATCCCGGACCGACTCGACGGGCCCCCTCACCACCGACACCGGTGTCCGTGTCGAGGACACCGACAACGCGTTGAGCGTCGGAGAGCGCGGTCCGACCCTGCTGGAGGACTTCCACGCCCGGGAGAAGATCACCCACTTCGACCACGAGCGCATCCCGGAGAGGGTCGTGCACGCCAGGGGAGCGGGCGCCTACGGCCACTTCACGCCCTACGAGGACCTGTCCGACGTGACGTCCGCGCACTTTCTGAGCGGCCCCGACGTCACCACACCGGTCTTCGTCCGCTTCTCCACCGTGGCGGGCTCGCGCGGTTCGGCGGACACGGTGCGCGACGTCCGGGGCTTCGCGGTCAAGTTCTACACCGCTCAGGGCAACTACGACCTCGTCGGCAACAACATGCCGGTCTTCTTCATCCAGGACGGCATCAAGTTCCCGGACTTCGTGCACGCGGTCAAACCGGAGCCGCACAACGAGATCCCGCAGGCCCAGTCCGCCCACGACACCCTGTGGGACTTCGTGGGCCTGCAACCGGAGACCACCCACATGATGATGTGGCTGATGTCCGACCGCGCGATCCCGCGCAGCTACCGGACCATGCAGGGCTTCGGAGTCCACACCTTCCGATTCGTCAACGCCCAGGGCCGGGGCACCTTCGTCAAGTTCCACTGGACGCCCCTGCTCGGCACGCACTCGCTGGTCTGGGACGAGGCCCAGCGCATCCAGGGCAAGGACCCCGACTACAATCGCCGCGACCTGTGGGAGGCCATCGAACGCGGCCAGTACCCCGAATGGGAGCTGGGCGTCCAACTGGTCCCCGAGGAGGACGAGCACCGCTTCGCCTTCGACCTGCTGGACGCCACGAAGATCATCCCCGAAGAGGAAGTCCCGGTCAGGCCGATCGGGAAACTGGTCCTGAACCGCAACCCGGACAACTTCTTCGCCGAGACCGAGCAGGTCGCCTTCCACACGGCCAACGTGGTCCCGGGCATCGACTTCACCAACGACCCCCTGCTCCAAGCCCGCAACTTCTCCTATCTGGACACGCAGCTGCTGCGCCTGGGCGGCTCCAACTTCCAGCAGATACCGGTCAACCGACCGGTGGCGCAGGTGAGCAACAACCAGCGCGACGGGTTCGCCCAGCACCGAGTGCACCGCGGGCGGACCTCCTACTTCCCCAACTCCCTGGGCGGCGGCTGCCCGGCCCTTGCGGACGAGAATGTCTACCGGCATTACACGGAGAAGGTGGAGGGCCGCAAGATCCGGCAGCGCGCGGAGAGCTTCCAGGACCACTACTCCCAGGCGCGGCTGTTCCTCAACAGCCTCTCCGACTGGGAACGCGACCACCTCGTCGCCGCCTTCCGCTTCGAACTCGGCAAGTGCGAGGAGCTCGGGGTGCGCCGACGCGTGGTCGCCAACCTGGTCAACGTCGACCACGCCCTTGCCGCTGACGTCGCCGAGGGCATAGGGGTGGAGCCGCCCCAGGAACCCGCGGCCGCCACCGGCCCCACCCCCGCCTCACCCGCCCTCAGCCAGGCCAACACCGCCTTCGGCGCCCTGACCGGACGCCAGGTCGCGGTCCTGGTCGCCCACGGAGTGGACGGAGCGGCCGCCGAGGCGCTGCGCGACTCCCTCACGGCCCGGGGAGCCGTCGTGGAGATGCTTGCGCCACTGGACGGGGAGGTACGTACCCGCGACGGCGAAACCCTGCAGGTGGACCGCGCCCACACCACCGTGTCGTCGGTGCTCTACGACGCCGTCGCGATCCCCGGCGGCGAGGTCGAGGCGCTCACCGCGGACGGCGCGGCCCGGCACTTCGTCCTGGAGGCGTACAAGCACCACAAAGCGATCGCCGCGATCGGCGCCGGAGCCGCACTGCTCGACGGCCCCGGGGTGCCCGAGTCGCTGTCGCGCCCCGTCCAGAGAACGGACAGCACCCACGGCGTGGTGCGATCCTCCGACGCCGGCCACGAACTCACCGAGGAGTTCGCCCGGCTCATCGGCCTGCACCGCCACTGGGACCGGCCCACGGACGGCGTCGGTGCCTGATACCCGCCCCTCCCGACCACGGGAGGGGCTCCGGTGGCGGCCTACGTGGAGGAGCACCGGGACGTGTGGCTGGCGGCCCTCCGGCTCTGACCGCAGACCGGTTCAGGGCTCGCGGCGGTCGGCGTTGGCGGCGAAGGCTGCGCACAGGTAGGCGGACAGCCCTTGGCCGTAGGCGTCCAGGGTGGCGGTGAAGCGCGGGTCCTCCACGTACATCCGCCCCAGCCCCCGGTGGATCTCCGGGGTGCACTCGTAGAACCAGCGGGTGATGTGGTCGCGGTGGGCTTGGGCCAGGTCCGTGGCGGCGGGGCCGTCGGCGGGTGCGCCCTCGTCCATGGCGCGGGCCAGGGCGCGGTAGATCCGGTCGGACTCGTCCTTGATGCGCTGCCAGTCCCGCGCGGTGTGGGAGCCGGTGCGGTGCCGGGACTGATCCCAGGCGGGGGTGCGGCCCCAGCGGCCGCGGGCCTGTTCGGTGTGGGCCTCCACGTCGAAGCCGCCGAAGAGTTCGAGGCGCTGGGCGGCGGTCAGGTCCAGGTCCATGGTGTCGGCCTCCATGAGGTGTTCCAGGCTGCGTGCGACGGCGCGCAGGCGGTCGATGCGTTCGGTGACCAGGCGGTGCTGGCGCGCCAGGTGGGTGCGGGTGTCGGCGTCGGGGTCGTCGAGCAGGGCGGCGATCTCCTCCAGGGCGAACCCGAGCTCGCGGTAGGTGATGATCTGGCGGAGCCGCTCCAGGTCGGCGTCGCTGTAGTTGCGGTAGCCGGAGGGGGTGCGCCCGGCCGGTGTGAGCAGGCCGATGCGGTCGTAGTGGTGGAGGGTGCGCACGGTCTGGCCGCTCAGGCGGGCGGCCTCGCCCACGGTGTGCCCCATCGGTGTCTTCCTCTCCCCTGGTCCGGCCGCCCGCTGCGGCGCGGTTACGACGCTAGGGGCTGACGCGGCGTCAGGGTCAAGGCGGGCGGGTCGGGTGCGGTGGGACACCCGACATTCTGACCGGTCGGTAATATACGTTCATGAGCCTTGACCCCACTGCCGACGGCTTCGAGTTCGACCGCGACACCCGCGTCGAGAAGGACACCGACGGCGTCTTCACAGCCGCGCTCACCGATGGCTGGACCACGTTCACCACCCACCCCAACGGCGGGTACGTGCTCGCCACCGCGCTGAACGCCCTGCGCCAGAGCCTCAGCCAGCCCGACCCGCTGGTGGTGTCGGCGTTCTACCTGCGGCCGGCCGCCCCGGGGCCGGCCGAGATCCGCACCGAGACCCTCCGCGAGGGCCGCCGTACCGCCACCGGCCAGGTGGCCCTGTCCCAGGGCGGCAAGGAGGTCGTGCGCGCCACCGCCACCTACGGCGACCTCTCCCCCGGCCAGGGGCGGCGGCTGCACACGCAGGGGCCGCCGGAGCTGCCCGCGCCGCAGGAGTGCGCGCACGTGCGGGAGTTCGCCGACGTGGGGCCCAACACCATCGGACTGCGGGTCGAGTACCGCTACCCGGAGCGCCCCGCCTTCCTGGACGGGCGCACCGACGCGGACCCGCACATGGAGTTCTGGATGCGCTTCGCCGATGGTCGCCGGGCCGACGTGCACGCCCTGCCCGCGATGGCGGACTTCGCCGTCCCGGCGGTCACCCAGATCGGCGCGTACAACACCGTGACCGTGGAGCTGACCACGCACGTGCGGGCCCGACCCGCTCCGGGGTGGTTGGCCTGCCGGGCCTTCACACGGCACGTGGACGGCGGGTTCCACGAGGAGGACATGGAGATCTGGGACAGCACGGGCGTACTGGTGGCACAGGCCCGCCAACTGGCGATCCTGCTGTAGGCGGACCGCGGGAGGGGCCGCGGTCCGCTCCCCGCGCCCTACCGGGCCGGGGACAGGGCCTCGACCCAGGCGGGCAGGCCCTCACACGCCTGCCGCCAGCCCTGCGGGACGCCCGCGACGCCGGAGCGGGCAGCGGCCACTCCCCCGGCGATCGCACCGGCAGCGGCAGGGGACCGCGTACCGGCCACCGCGCGGCGCAGCGTGCCCGCCGGGTCGTCCAGGCCCTCGGCGGCGCACCACAGGGCGAAGGGGACGGTGCCGGGCGCCGACAGGTCCGCGCCCCCGCCCAGCGCCCGGGCGGCCTGCTCGGGCGCGGTGCTGGCGGGCAGGCGCGCGGCGCGGCGCAGCCCCGAGCGCACCTCGGAGGGTTCGAGCCGTTCGGAGACCTGGTCGAGGAAGGACGGGCGGCCGGGGGCGGGGCGGTCGCCTCCGGCCGCGGCCAGGGCGGCGGCCAGCGCGACGGCGACCGCACCGGCCACGGCCTCGGGGCGGGTGTGGGTGACCACCGCGCAGCGGGCGGCCTCGGCGGGGACCCGGTCCAGGTCGTCGGCGAAGTAGGCGCCCAGGGGCGCGACGCGCACCGCGGCCCCGCTGCCGTGGGGTTCCTCGCCGTCCTGGCCGCCGGCTGCCAGGACGGCGGCCAGGTGCTCCCGGTCGGTGCGGCCGTGTTCGGCCAGGCAGGAGAGCACCGACAGCGCCGTGGCGGTGCCGTCGCTCCAGGGCCAGGGCCCCTCCTGCGTCCGGTGCCCGGCGTCGGCCCCCCGCTCCCCGTCGTCGGTACGAGAGCGCCGGTGCCCGTAGGCCTCGCCCAGGGCGAGGCCGCGCAGACTGCGCACCGCCTGTTCGATCCGTTCCTTCACCCGGTCCCCTTTCCTTGCGTCGGATGAGCACGCGGGGCAGGGCGTGGAGTGCGAAGGACACAAGGGTAGTACCGCCCAGCGGCGGGATCGGCCGCTGTCGCGGGCGCGGCGGGGTCAGAGGGCGGCGCGGGCCGGGCGCCGCCTCCGCCGGAGCACGCCCTGGCGGGGGGCCAGCAGGTAGGCGAGGACGAACGCCGACGCCTGGGCGAGCACGATGGACCCGCCGGTGGAGACGTTGAGGTGGAAGCTGGCGTAGACACCGGCCACCGCGGCGGCCGCTGCCACGGCGGCGGCCAGGGCGAGCATGCGCTCGAACCTGTCGGTGAGCAGGTAGGCGGTGGCGCCGGGGATGATGACCATGGCCACGACCAGGATGATGCCGACCGCCTGAAGGGCCACGACGACGGTGACCGAGAGCATTCCCAGCAGGAGGGTCTCCATCAGGCGCGGGCTGATGCCCAGGGCGTGGGCGTGGACGGGGTCGAAAGCGTACAGGGTGAGGTCGCGGTGCTTGTACCAGGCCACGGCGAGCACGACCGCCGCCAGGACGAGGATCTGGCGGATGTCGGTGTCGGAGACGCCCAGGACGTTGCCGAAGAGGATGTGGGACAGGTCGGTCTGGCTGGGGACGCGGGAGACCAGGACGAGGCCGAGGGCGAACATGGCGGTGAACACCACGCCGATGACGGCGTCCTCCTTGACGCGGGAGGTGCGGTTCACGATGCTGATGAGGGCGACCGAGCCGGAGCCGAAGACCAGGGCTCCCACGGCGAAGGGCAGCCCGAACAGGTAGGACAGGACCACGCCGGGTAGGACGGCGTGGGAGACGGCGTCGCCCATGAGGGACCAGCCGACCAGGGTGAGCCAGCAGGAGAGGACGGCGCAGGCCACTCCGGCGACGACGGCCACGAGCAGGGCGCGCCGCATGAACTCGAACTGCAGGGGTTGGGCGAACCACTGTACGAGCGCGGTGAGGGTGTCCATCAGGCGGCTTCCGGCGCGGTTCGGACTCCGAAGGCCTCCATGAGGACCTCGGGGCGCAGGACGTGGTCGGGGGTGCCGTGGGCCAGGACGCGCTGTTGCAGGAGGAGCGCGTCGTCGCACAGGCGGGGGACCTGGGCGAGGTCGTGGGTGGACACCAGCAGGGTGGTGTCCTCGGCGGGCAGGGAGCGCAGCAGGTCGGCGATGGTCTCCTCCGAGCGGCGGTCGACGCCGGCGAAGGGTTCGTCGAGCAGCAGGACGTCGGCCTCCTGGGCGAGGGCGCGGGCGACGAAGGCGCGTTTGCGCTGGCCTCCGGAGAGGGCGCCGATGCGGCGTTCGGCCAGGTCGGACAGGCCGGTGCGCTCCAGGGCGGCCTCCACGGCGCGGCGGTCGTCGGGGCGGGGGCGGCGGCGCGGTCCCATGCGGCCGTAGCGGCCCATCATGACGACGTCGCGCACGCGCACGGGGAAGGACCAGTCGACCTGTTCGGACTGGGGGACGTAGCCGATGAGGCCGGCGCGGCGGGCGGCGGCGCTGGAGCGGCCCAGGACGCGGACGCGGCCGCGGTCGGTGCGCACCAGGCCCAGGACGGTCTTGAACAGGGTGGACTTGCCCGAGCCGTTGGTGCCGAGCAGGCCGCAGACCCGGCCCCGGGGGACGGTGAGGCTGACGCCGTCCAGAGCGAGGACGTCGCCGTAGCGGACGGTGGCGTCGGTGACCTCGATGGCGGGTGTCATGGGCGGCTCCTTGTCAGGGTGTGCCGGTGAGGCCGTCGACGATGGCTTCGGCGTCGTGGCGGATCAGGTCGAGGTAGGTGGGGACGGGTCCGTCGGGGTCGGAGAGGGAGTCCACGTAGAGGGTCTCGCCCATCCGTGCGCCGCTTTCGCGGGCCACCGAGCGCTGGGTGGAGTCGTTGACGGTGGACTCGCAGAAGAGGGCGGGCACCTCGTTGTCGCGGACGAACTCGGTGACGGCGGCGGTCTGCTGGGGGGTGGCCTCGCCCTCGGAGTTGACCGGCCACAGGTACATCTCGGTCAGGTCGGCGTCGCGCGCCAGGTAGGAGAAGGCGCCCTCGCAGGTGACCAGGGCGCGACTGGTGTCGGGGACGTCGGCCAGGCGGGTGTCGAGGTAGGCGCCGACCTCCTCGATCCGCTCCCGGTAGTCGGCGGCGGCCTGCGCGTAGGTGTCGCGGCCCTCGGGGTCGAGTTCGGTGAGGGCGTCGCGGACGTTGTCGACGTAGACCAGGGCGTTGTCGGGTGACATCCAGGCGTGGGGGTTGGGCTCGCCCTCGTAGTCGCCGGAGGTGATGGGCAGGGGGTCGATGCCGTCGCTGATGCGTGCGGTGGGGGCGTCCAGGCGTTCGGTGAACTGGCGGAACCAGGCCTCCAGGCCCATGCCGTTCTCGATGATGAGGTCGGCGTCCTGGCCGCGGACGAGGTCGTCGGGGGTGGGTTCGTAGAGGTGGATGTCGGCGCCGGGGCGGGTGATGGAGGCGACCTGGACGCGGTCGTCGGCGACGTTGCGGACCATGTCGGCGATGACGGTGAAGGTGGTCAGGACCAGGGGGCGGTCATCGTCGGCCGCGGGGGCGGCGGAGGTGGCGCAGGCGGTGAGGGTGAGGCTGAGCGCGGCGGCCCCAAGCACCGCCGGCCGTGGTTGTGAGGGGAGGTGACCTCTGAAGTTCGCCATGCCTAACTTTTTATCACATGTACCCCTAACTTGAGGTCCGGTTGCGGGGAGCGGGGCGTCCGGGCGTTCGCGGAGCGGTAGTCTGCGACGGGTTCCCGTCCCCGAACGACGCACAGGAGGTGCTCGGTGCCGCGCACCTGGACCGCGATCGACTTCGAGACCGCCAACCAGGACAGGGGCAGCGCCTGCGCGGTCGGGCTCGTGCGCGTGGCCGACGGTGTGCCGGTAGAGCGCTTCGCCACGCTGATCCGCCCACCGGAACCGGTCTCGCGCTTCTCCGCCCGCAACACCGCGGTCCACGGGATCACCGCCGCCGACGTCACCGGTGCCCCCGGCTGGGAGCAGGTGTGGCGCGACGTCCTGGACTTCGTCGACGGCGGTGTGCTAGTGGCCCACAACGCCGCCTTCGACATGGGGGTGGTGCGCGGCGCGTGCGCCCACACGGGTACGGGGCGGCCGGAGCTGGAGTACGTGTGCACGCTCGCCCTGGCGCGCCGCGCCTGGCCGGAGCTGGGCGACCACCGCCTGCCGACGGTGTGCTCCCACATCGGGCACCGTATACGCCGCCACCACCGCGCCGACCACGACGCCGAGGCGTGCGCCCGCATCGTGGTCGCGGCCATGGGCCGCTACGGCACCGGTTGCCTGGAGGAGCTGACCCAGGCCAGCGGGACACCGATGGCACGCCTGGAGGCGGCGGCCCCGGCCGCACCCGCGCCGGCGGCGGCCCCCGCCCCGGCCGGGGACTTCGAGCGCTGGCAGAGCCACGCCCGCGCCGTGCTGCCCGCCCCCTGCCCCGACGCCGACCCCCGCGGCCCCCTGTTCGGCAGGGTCGTGTGCGTGTCCGGGGACCTGGCCGCCATGGACAAGCCGCAGGTGTGGCGGCGCGTGGCCGAAGCGGGCGGACGGCCCGCCAAGAACGTCACGAGGAAGACCGACGTGCTCGTGGTGGGAGCCCACGGCGGCCCCGGCAAGACGGCCAAGCACCTGCGGGCACAGGCCTACCGCGAGCGCGGGCAGCGCATCGACATCATCACCGAGGCTGAACTGCTGGCCCGCCTGGGCCTGGGCGGCGGCTGAGCGGCGGAGCCGTTCACCCCTGCTCCGGCGCGGGGGCCAAATCGGTCAGGTGCCGTAGCAGGCCGTGCTCGGCCCAGGTACGCCAGCGCCGCACGCTCCAGCCGCAGTGGCGGGTGTAGAGGGTGAACACCTCCGGGCTGAGCAGGGCCAGGCAGGTGTCGGCGGCCTCCTCGGCCGACAGCTCCGGCCGCAGCGCCCCGCGTTCGCGGAGCCGTTCGGCGAAGGCGCGCTGCACGGTCCGGCGCTGGTCGACGTTGGCGTGCCACAACGCGCGCAGCTCGTCGTCGGAGTCGGCCGCGCCCCGCAGGACCTCCGACAGGGGGGAGACGCGCTCCATCACCGAGGCGGTACCGGCGGCGTGCAGCCGGATCTGCCCGCGGGCGTCGGGTGCCTCCAGGGCCCGGCGCACCCAGGGCCGCTCCAGCGTCGCCACGGGTTCGGCGTCCCCCGCCACGGCGTGGTCCAGGGCGTGCTTGAGGACCGCCGACTTGGTGCCGAAGGCGTAGTAGACGGTCTGGGCGGCCACCCCGGCCTCGGCGGCGATGCTCTGGATGCTGGTCGCGGCGTAGCCGCGTTCGGTGAACAGCCGTGCGGCGGCGGTGGCCACCCGGGTGCGGGTGGCCCGGGACCGGGCGGTGCGCCCGTCGACGGTGTGTGCGTCCATGCCCGCATCCTACGGCTTGACTGGAGTGCCACTACAGATATCTTATTGAAGTTATACTATAAAAACTTTCATCGGCCAGGCCCCTTTCACCTGCCGGGGGCGCGGGGTCGTTGCCCACGCCGACCGGAACGCTTCCCGCGTGATCGCCCACCGTGACGAGGCCGTGTGGAACGCGGGGCGTGAGTCACGCGTCCCTGCCGCCCCGTAGGGGTGTCTGGACGGAGGGGCCCACCCGGCAGCCGGTCGGGCGCCGCCTCCAAGCCCGGTCCTTCAGGACGGGTCAAGTTGACTGATCAGCACGTTCTCACCCGGGACCTGGGCCGGGGCGGTGCGCACCTACTTCGGCTTGGACCCGGCGGCGCTCACCCTGGCCCTGGCCGTGCTCACCCGTCTTCCCGGCGCACGGCGCCTGCCCAGCGGGCTGCACCTGCCCGGCTCCGATGCCTGGACGGTGCTGGCCCGCAGCGGGGAGCACCTGCGCTGGACACGCACGGGCACGGGCAGTCGCGGGCCACGGCGGCGCTGACGGCGTGGGCGGCGTGGGCGGTGCCCTTGGCACAGGGGCTGGAACCGGGGGCGCACCACCTGCACCGGGTGGCGTCCCTGGGCGATCTGCCGCTGTCCCTGCACGGGGGCTGACCGCCGCACCTGCCCGGGACCGCGCGGTCCCGGGCAGGTGCGAGCGGGCTCAGGCCGCGGCGACGCGCCGGTCACGGACGGCGGCTCGGGCGTCCTGGGCGACCAGGTCGGCGTTGATCGCCGCTGCGGCGGCCACCCCGGCCCCGGTCGAGACGGAGACCATCGCCGACAGGTCGGCGGCGTTGCCCGCCGCCCAGACCCCCTCCACGTCCGTGCGGCCCATCGGACCCGTGGCGATGAACGAGCCCATCGGGTGGTCGGCCGGTGCCCCGCCGAGCTGTTCGTACAGGTCCGTGCGGGCGCTGAAACGGGGTGCGACGGCCACCGCGTCCACGGGGAACGCGTGCCCGTCGGCCAGGACGACGGCCTGGAGGCGTCCGCCGTCGGTGCGCAGCATCCGCACGGGGCCGTCCACGACCTGGACGTCCAGTGCCGCCATCTGCTCCCACGTCTGGTCGTCGGGGTCGCCCATGGTGTGGGTGAAGAGCGTGACGTGTTCGCTGAGCTGGCGGAACATCAGCGCCTGGTGGATGCTGAGCTCACTGGTGCCCAGGACGCCGATGCGTCGGCCGCGTACCTCCCAGCCGTGGCAGTAGGGGCAGTGCAGTACGTCGGTGCCCCACAGGTCCTGGACCCCGGGGACGTCGGGTAGTTCGTCGACCAGGCCCGTGGCCAGCAGGATCCGCCGCGCCCGCAGGGTCCCTCCGCCGTCCAGGTCCACCTCGAAGGCGCCCTCACGGCGCCGGGCGGCCACGGCGCGGCCGTCGTGGAGGCGAGCCCCGTAGCGGGCCGCCTCCGCGCGGCCGGCCGCGAGCAGATCGCGCGGGGCGATCCCCTCACGGCCCAGAACGTTGTGTGCTCCCGCCGCGGGTGCGTTGCGCGGCTCGCCGCCGTCCACGACGACCACCGATCGCAGGGACCGTGCCAGCGTGACGGCCGCGCTCAGCCCGGCCGCTCCGCCTCCGATGACCGCGACGTCCACCCCGTGCCGTGTACTCACCGTGCATCACCTTCCTCGTGGGTTCGGACCGCACGCTAACCGCGGACCGTCCCCCGCGCACGGATTCTTGCCCGTACGGCAACGGTGTTGCCGGGGCGGCACACCGGGGGCGGTGTTCCTCAGGAGGGGCCGGCGAAGCGCAGGATGGCGCCGGTGTCGGTGGTGGGCTCGCCGTCCTCGAGCAGTTCGGTGAAGTCGGAGTCGGTCATGACCGCCGAGCGCAGCATGAGCGCGCTGGCCGGGGCGCGGAAGGCGGCCTCGGGGTGGTCCAGGTCGGTGCGCTGGGCGGCGACCAGGACGGGTTCGGTACGTGAGCCCCACAGGTGGGGCTCGGTGCCGCGTTCGGCCCCCATGAGCAGGGTGCGCACGCGCGCCTCCGAGAGCATGGGCAGGGTGGGCTCGGTTCCGGCCACGGCCTGCTCGTGGGCGAGCTTGCTCCGGAAGTCGGCGGCCACGCTCTCCTGGCCGCTGGTGACGAACTGGTGCAGGGCCTCGGCGGCGGCCTGGTGCAGGCGTTCCTCGGCGTCGGTTCCACCGCGTCCACCGGGCAGGACCACGATCGGAAGTTCGGTCCTGCGCTCGCCGAGGTTGTCGCGCAGGTAGGCGATGGCCTCGTCGTCGCCGCCGACGAACACGACGTCGGCGTCGACGTCGGCGACGGCCTCGCGGACGTGGTGGGCGACCTTGGCGGTGTTCTCGCGCCACAGTTCCTGGGCGACGTGCTTGCCGGGGAAGCGCCCGTTGTAGCCGCCCAGGTTGCCGGGGCCGCCGCGGCTGGTGACGTCCAGGCCGCGCAGGGACGCACCGGTCAGGTCCTGCTCGGAGGCGGGGCCTTCGGTGGGGTAGGCGGGGTAGGCGGTGATGTGGGCGTTGACGCGGTCCAGCGCCACCACGACGTAGGGCAGGTGGCGGCCGCGGTCGATGGCCACGGGCAGGGCGTCGGGTACCGGCAGCCAGGTGGCGCGGTCCTGGTCCGGGGGCTCGGTGAGCGTGTGGGCGGAGATGAGTTCGCCCTGGGAGGCGAACAGGGCCTGTCCGTGCGTGCCGAAGGAGCGGGAGTTGTGCTCCGCGATGGCCGTCTCCAGGGCGTTGAGCGTGGCCTGGTCGGCGCCGAGCGCGTCCAGCGTGGCACGCAGGTGGCGCCAGCGCAGTTCGATCTTCTTGTCGGCGTCCCTGGACTCGCGGCTGGTGTCCAGGTGTACCGAGGCGACCGGGGCGTCGCTTTCGTAGAGAGGTCGCAGAAAGCCAAGGTCCATGATCCGCGGAGCGGTGTGCCCCCGCTCCGCCCACCTCCTTCTCAAGGGTCGGCCTCCGGGCCATGGTGGTTCCCATGGTGGCCCCCTGTCATGGCCGCCGCGCCGAACAAGAAGGGCTTCTTGCCACGAAATGTCCTTGTTTTGCTTGGTGTGAGTGCTGTGGGGTCAGTGTCCCGAGGAGCACGTGCGGTCTCGCAGGAAGCGGTGCACCGCCCGGTTGAAGGACTCGGGCCGCTCCAGGTTGGGCAGGTGGGCGGCGCCCTCGATGATCTCCACGACCGAGTCGGGCACCAGCACGTGCATGGCCTCGGTGAGCTCGGGTGGGGTGAGGGTGTCGTGCTGTCCGGCCACGAGCAGGGTCGGGCAGGACACCCGTTTGAGCAGGGGCACGTAGTCGGGCCGCAGGGCGCGGCCCAGCAGGGCCGCTGCGGCCCCCTCGGGATCGGTGCCGCGCATCATGGTGTGCACGTGCCGGGCCGTGTCGGGGCTGCGGCGGACGTTGTCGGCGCTCATCATGCCCACGAGCATCCGGTCGGCGTAGCCTGCCATGCCCTCGGACCTGAGCCGGGCGGCCAGGCGGCGGCGCTCCAGGCGGCGGCGCTCGGTCTCGGGGTGGGGGTCGGTGGCGGCCAGAACGAGGGAGTCGACGCGGTCGGGGAAGAGCCGGTACAGCTCCAGGGCGACCTGGCCGCCCATGGACAGGCCCACCACGCCCACGGTGTCCGCGCCCGCGTGGTCGAGCAGGGCGTCCAGGTCGCGGGCGAAGACCGCCAGCGTGGTGGTTCCGGGAACGACGGTGCTCGTGCCGTAGCCGCGCAGGTCGGGGGCGATGACCCGGTAGCCGCGTGCGGACATGAACTCCGCCTGGGGGGCCCACATGGTGTGGTCGAAGGGGTGGCCGTGGATCATCAGCAGGGGGTAGCCGGTGCCGCGGTCGCTGTAGCCGACGCTGATCCCGCGCACGGGGACGGTGCTCGGGCGGTCGCTGCCCGCGGTGTTCGTCGTCAGAGGTGCCACGGCACACGATGCTATTGCCTGTCGCACGAACTGTCTCGGTTCGGTCGATACCGGGCGGAGCGTGCGGGGGCCGCAGGCGGTCCCTCGTCGCCTGCGGCCCTTGTGCACCGCGGCCCGCCGTCCTTCGGGCCCGGTGTGCCGGGAAGCGGCCCCGGCACAAGGTAGAGACGCACGGAAGCGCGTCCGGGTTCGGTTCCCGGCTGGATTCGCTCCCGTTCCCCCGGTCGGCACTGCGGACTTTCGGCCGCGGGGCGGCGGGCGGGTGCCGTCGGCCGGTCCGCGGCGGAGGGTCGATGTCGTTTGCGCCCGGTTCCAGGCCATGGGTCCGGGGCGGTGCGGTGGCCGGCCGCGCCTGGACAAACGGGGTTCGAGGGCGATGGTTTTCCGTTTTTCGGTGATCCGCATGCCGACGACAAATCCGGATTGCCCGATTCTATCTAATTTCTGGGGGAATATGAAATGCCTTTTCTTGTCCACAGGGGCGATCCGGCCATTGCCGATCCCGTGCGGCCGCTGTTAGTTTTCTTTGTGCCGAGAAGGAACGAGGAAAGTCGACCGCCGCCGCGGGTTCCCGCGGAAGGAGTGCCGGCAATTCCCCCCTCAATTCCGGACAGTCCTTTGAACGCGAACGGAGCAACAGTGCCCACCACCTTCAAGCGCATCCTCTCCGCCCTCCTGCTCACCGCCATCGCCATCGGCGCCACGACGACCGCGGCCGCCGCACTGACCACCCGGTACGTGGGCGGCGGCACCTGGCGCTACGGAACCGAGAGCAACTACGCCCAATCCCGCTACTACCACCCCACCGAGTGCCACTCGGCGACCGTCCAGCGCACCGTCAGGCAGGTCGGAACGGTGGTGGCCACCGACCGGGACGTGCGCGGCCCCAAGTCGTGGGCCCGGGCCGGCCTGCTCAACACCGGCGACTACCTCGAACAGGCCTACTGGAACGACGAGGCCTCGTGCTGAGGCCCCCGCCTCCCACGAGGACCGCCTGAACACAGCCAGGAGGGCCGTGCCCGGCAGGGCCCTCCGCCACCTTCTCCGGGACCATGCACAGGATCATCGTCTTCGCCCACGCCACCGCCATCACCATGGCGCTCCTCCTGGGGTTCCTCGTGGTGTTCGCCATGCACCAGAGGTTCGACACCCCGCCCATAGGAAGCCATTACGTCAGAATCGAACGGGACAGCGATTCCGTGAGTTGGGTCGAGGTATCCCAAGCGCTGGAGGAAACCGCCAGGGAAAACGGCCTTTCGATCGCTGCGGTGGAGGTCGACAGAGACGATATCAACGGGCACCGCACCTATTACGCCGCCTCGTTCGACCCCTCCCACCCACTGCACACATGGCTGCTCGAAGGCTACCCCGGATTCAGTGCGCAACCCCTCATCGAGGTCCGCCCCTGGCAGGAATGGCAGGCCGAGGACCTGCGTACCGGTTTCGCCGGAATGGGCTCGCTCCAGGAGGCCGAACACGTACAACAGGCACTCAGGGCGCTGGGTCTGGAGACCGCCACCGGCAGGTCGCCCGCCCCGCTCCCGTGGACGGACCACCTGTTGCGGGGCGAGACCGCCCTGACGGCCGCGGTCACCGCGGTTCTGGTGGCCACCGCGGTCGGTGCCGGAGTCCTGCTCAACGCCCGCTCCTACGCGGTCGCACGCCTGGCGGGCCATTCCTACCCACGGACCCTCGGCAGGGACCTTGCGGCGGTCGGCCGGTGGTGGGCCCTGCTGCTGCCCTGCCTCACCGCCTGCGCGGCTCTCGCCCTGCTGCTGTACAACGGGCTCGCCCAGTACCAACGCCTGGCCGCGGTGTCGGCGTGGATCCTGGCGGCGCTGGCCCTGGTGGCTCTGGCCGCTCACGGCCTGGCCCTGGGCCTCCTGTACCGGAGCCCGCTGACCACCGCGCTCAAAGGACACATGCCGATCCGCGGCGTGGCCGTCGCCGTGTACACCGTGCGCCTGACCGCGCTGGTCCTGGCCGTGGCCGCGACATCGGCCACCGTCACCGCCCTGGAGAAGGTGCACGCCCATGCCGTGGGCGCCGACGACATCACCCGCGTCCAGGGAGCGGCCCGGCTCTACATCGGCGGCACCGGCGACTACGGAGCACTCGTGGAGACCGACCGCGACCTCCTCGGCCCCTGGCTGCGCCGAGCCGACGGACAGGGCCGCACCGTCCTGGTGCTCCAGGAGCCCCTGGACACCCTCCTGCCCGGGGGCCGGCACAGCGCCCGCTCGGCGGTGCTGGTCGTCAACGAGACCTACCTGGAACGCGAAGGCGTCCTCGCCGACGTCGACGGCCGCGGCGGGGTGCTGAGGGTGTTCACCCCCTCCCCCGGCACACACACCGCCCGGGAACTGGCCGAGGGGGCCGCCGCCTGGGCCGGGTTCCGCTCCCGGAACCCGTCGCCGGAACGGGTTCCCGTCATCGGCTACCCGCCAGGCCGCACCTTCTTCACCTACGGCACCTACGACCCCCTCACCTCGAACCTGCGCCCGACCGTGGAGGACCCGGTCGTCCTAGCCGTCCCCAACGGCCTGCTGGAGGAGGAGTGGTACGCCATCAGCGCCAGGAGTGGCGGCCTGCTGTTCCTGGACCGCCGCGACGCCGAACACGCCGTCGCCGAGCGCGGCCTGTCGTTCCACGTCACCTCCGTCGAACCCGTCTCCACCTCGATGGCCACCGCCAACCGGCAGGCCACCACGGAACTGCGTATCAACGCGGTCACCCTGGCCGTGGTCGCCGCCGTCCTCGTCATGACCAGCACCGCCGCGTGCCTGGTCTACGCGCGTGCGCGCTCCCAGCACGTCTTCGCCCGCCACATCAGCGGATGGTCGTTCACGGCCACGCACCGGCTGATGCTGTTGGTGGAGGCGGTGCTGGCAGGCGTCCTCGTCGGCTGGGCGGCCGCGGACCTGGCCGCCACCCTGCACGCGTTCGCCGACCCCGCCGGGGCGGTGTTCGGGTTCGACGTGCTGGGGGCGCAAAGGGCCTTGGCGGTCTCCTGTAGCATCGCCGCGGCCATGGCCGTCATCGTCACTGTCGTACTCGCACACTTCCACCGCCGTATCGTCCGTGAGGGCGCCGCCCAGGCCTGAAAGGGACCCCCGCCGTG